>NZ_JBFRLK010000008.1:0-48551 GCF_041469805.1 Vibrio sp. 10N.286.48.C11
TAGCAAGCTTTTGTCCAGAAGCGATTTTGGCGAACACAAGGAGCAGCCCTGTACGACTAGGTCACGCTTCACCTTCAAAGAGATCAGATCGTGTATGAGTCGATACAACTAAATTATCCACGCTAATAAAATACTAGCGCCCCAGTTTAGTCAAACTGGAGCGCTTTTTCACTCCGACACAGTCTGGGTGTTATGCAGACAAACTTTCGATGATGGCATTACTTACTGTAATTACCAAACCGCCGCCCCCAACATTCTCCTTCGAAAAAGCAAACTCGTTCCGCTCGATAAAGTCAATTACGTCAACATCTACTTGGTATTTTTCGTCACCGTTGATATACCAAGCTTCAACAGGAGAGCATTCAAGATAGCGAACCAAAAACTGGTGCGATTTACCATCAAACAGGTTCACCAAGAAGGCGTCCTGCTCGTACTGCACATCTAGCAACAAAAAGGAATCTGTTAACCTGATTGTGCAATTTCCATGACTTGAAGATGCTACGACTAATTCCATTTGTATACCTCTTTCATTTTTAGCAACGATAAATAAAATCAACTCAATGCTTGAACAGCATCAAGTCTTTCCCTAAATTCCTCTAGCAGTCCGAATCTACGAATTGCAGTGGCGCAACCCGAAAAGTCTTTCTTTAACTTCTCTATTTCGCCATCATAGCCTGCGAAATATTCCCAACAGCGCTCCTCTGTCCAGTAGCCTCTAGGAAATCGAGCACGCAGCATATGGGATGTAGCCTCTTCTAGCCAACCTTCTTTGGCACACTTGACGTAAACGCTATTGGCGCTATCTCTAAATTGACAATAGTCTGTATAGTCTTGCGCGATAGATACACAATACTCCTTAGTTAGAGTACCTTTAGGCGTACCACGCTCTACACCTGCCTCCGCAAGCAATGTATCAATCGCTTTTTTATCAGGATAACGAACCAACCAATTATGTAAGCCTGAAGCATTTGCTCGAATCTCTCGCATAGTCTTGTAATTTTCTGCAAGCTCTTTAGCTGACTCCAAGGTGTAAGGCTCACTGCGTTTCTTCGTCATGGCTTGAGTAATAGATGCCAGAATCCCCAAGCGGTTAGCAGCGTGATATGCTCTCGATGAGTACTTGTAAAAGTCTTCTGCACTTATGCATTTTGATGCTTCTAGTCGAACCCTGCCTTCAGTCCAGTACCCCTTCGGTGTATTCTCAACGAAGTGCGAGCACAACTCATCATAAAGCCCATTATCTACGATAAATTGATAAGCACTCCAAGCCGCCTTTCGAAATTTATACCTTACCGTATGTTTCAGAGCTTCTTGTGCTGCACGCTCTTTTGTCCAGTTCCTCTTATGATCCCTTGGATTCGCAACAATAACTTTCGAGCACTCATTAATCCTGACAGAGTGTGCCTGACATACAAGCGTGCTTATAGTGAATAAATCATTATTGAAACCTACTGGCAGCACTTTTGAGCGGAAGAATATTCTGCCAGCATGTATTCGCTGGCAAAGCCCATTAGCCTTCGCCCACTCGAAGTAGTCTGGCGAACCAGCCATCCACTCTTCTCGCGAACTGTACCGTGTTGAGTCCATCAGGACTTTTGTATAATCCAAGTTTGGATAAAACAATCGGACAAATTTTGAGCAATGACCCTTTTTTAAAAGGTCTTTATATGTCTCAGGGTTTGCTTCTCGCCATGCAATGTAGGAATTAAATTGACTTCGTGCTTTGGACACTAGTGTTTTAAAAGGTGCTTTTTGCCAAAACTTCCTAGATAACGTAGGGATATGGTTATTGTCCGTAGCATAATTGTAAAACGCAGGGGCAATACGCCTGAATTCAGCAGCAGATTTAGTCGTTGCAGCGACTTTGCTTATTTCTTCATAAGTAGTTTCATCCGTAACCTCTGGTGCGGATAACTGAGCATAATAAGCCTCTATTTCTCCCATGAAGCCTTGTTTTTTCGCTTCAATAAATGCAACAGGTGACTGCTCTTGAAACTGCCCCTTATTAAAGTATCTTTCTGCCTCTTTTAAGCACTTATCCAGCGTCCAGCCTGTACTACCAAATAAATCCATTAATCGCTCCTTTTAAGTATACGGTGGCCGCACTTCCATTTAGCATTACCTAATTTGCGCATTTTTCATATAACTCGCTTCGCTAGCGAGTTATACAAAAAACCGTGCGCTCTAAATTTTAAGCAGTTAACTTGCTACCTTCGTACCCATCTTTCATCAACTGAGATAGGTATACATTGCGCTTCAGTGTGGATGCCTTCTGGTAAATAGAGCGGATAATACATTTTTTAGCCCCAACTAAATGTACATAGCTAGTCGCCCTCGTAACGCCCGTATAAAACCATGCGTTGTCTACCATAGGCATACTTGCAACAGCAACAATAATGCGCTCAAATTGACTCCCTTGGCTTTTGTGAAGGGTTATAGCGTATCCTAGTTGCAGGTCTTTAATTTCTTTCAGACCAATAGTGCGTCCATCATCGAGCAGAACATCTATTGATGAACCTTCCTCTTTGCTGAGTGACACTATTCTGGCAAGGGTTCCATTACGGACATCAAGCTTATAGTCATTCTTGGTAAATATTACGGGGTCTCCAACTCTAAATCCCGTATCACTAACCTCATCACTAAATTGCATTAACACCCTTGCACCCTCAGAGTTGAGATTGGCTTGGCATTCTTTATTAACTGCTTTAGCTAACGAGTTTGTAGGACACAGGACTTGTGCGACCCCATTGTACTTTTCCATTAATTCCACACACTTATCCCTGAGAGCTGACGCCTTAGGTAGCGTTTCGTGATGAATAATGCGCTTATAGCTAAGAGATGGCGGTAACTTATACTCTCGAACCAACTTAGAGTATTCAGGAATACCTGTACTGCCACTCTGACGATGAACGATATCTAATTCCGTTTTTGGAACAAAATCCAGTTTCAATAGTTCGGATAGTACTAGACCTGCATTGATTGGAGGGAGCTGTGCAGGGTCTCCAACTAAAATAATTCTTACGTCAGGCGACAAACCAATTATCAGTCGGTACATTTCGTAAATATCCACCATGGAGCTTTCATCAATAATGACTACTGACTTATCTTGAACATCCTTAATCTTCTCTTTGATGAATCTTGCAATTGTCGATGTTTCAAAACCAATAGATTCATTTAGGCGCTTCGCCGCCCGACCAGACAAAGCCATCGCGTGAATGTCGTAACCGAGCTTATGGTAAGCTTTCGCGATTGTTCTAAGTACTGTCGTTTTCCCTGTTCCCGCGCCACCTGTAAGAAGAGATAGATTGCATTCTACTGAGGTAATCACACCTTGATATTGCCTTTCTGATAGCGCAAAGGGATTCTCACTTGCAGCGTCAGATACGGCAACAGTATGGAGTTCACTCCATGCAACCTCACCACTTAATAGGTTAGTGAACCTTTTGGCAACTACAGACTCCATGATGTACAAAGGCACTGGATGTACAGTATCTGTTTTCTCTTCGTAGTGGCAGTCAAATGCTGCCTTGCTTGAGACAATTGCATTAACAACCTCTGTCTCAATCCCAACCATCACTCCAGAGTCCCTGTGGGACTCAGATTCAAGAGTTTGGAATACTAGAAGATCTTTGACCTTGCTGACCAGTAACTCAAGCGATATGGATGTATGACCACCTTTGGCGCAGTGCTCATTCAAAACTTTACTAACGACTGCTCGATATCGTCTTTTGTCGGTAGGTTTAACACCAAAGGTATCTCTAGCCAATGTGTCCACCTTAGAGAAAGGTAAACCAAAGCTTTGCAGAATGTAGGGGTCGCTTTTTATTTGTTCAACAGCCTCGACACCATGAAACTTGAAAAGTCGTTGCTGCACTGATGGCGGGATGCGCATCTCTACAAACCATCTAGCATACTTAAGATTGTCGTACTGGCGGTAGCCGTCATATAGTGCTTGGTAGTGGTGGGGCTTAAGCGTTGGATTGGTATTTTGCTTTTCTAGCTCTAGCACATCAACCAGTCTGCCCGTTGAAAGTGCATCAAGAATTGCACCATCATGCTCTGTGAATAGCTTTGCTGCTGTAGCTATCCCGATACCCACAAACTTGCTGTCTTGGGCGATAAAGTGCTTAAATTCCTCATCTCCCTCAGGTATTACCATTCCAAGTTCCCGTGGCATATCACAATAATAATTTGTTCTACGCCCTTCCTTCCTACGATCTTCCCACCTACCCAAAACTGTCCAGACCTGCCCCTTGACAGGCTCTACATTGCACATATTGGCAGTGCATCGAACAGTAACGTAAGAAATCCCGTTCTGATTGAAATGCTCATTATCACGCTTGACGCTCATTCCATGGAAAATTGTTTCTTCATCAGAGTATTTAGCAACACTCGTTACTCTAATTCTGCCTCTCAACAAATCAGTTCTCATTACTCAGCAACCCTAATTCAGCAACTATAGCGGCAAGCTCTTCGAGTTTTCTGGTCTTAGCCTTCTCTTCTAGATATCGCTTGGTCATTTTCTGAAGCGCATTCTCCACAGCCTTTTTTTCACTCAAAATTCTTTGGATTTCACTGTTGTTTCCATCGCTGATTTCCAGCTTGTTCACTGAAGCAGTGTTGCTATTTTCTGCCTCTGATTTAGGTTTTAGCTCCTTGAGAACCCCTTGCTTCCTTAACTCGTCTTCAAAGGCTTCTAACGCTTGGATGTTTTTGGTATTTGCTTCCGAACCAATTTTGAATGAGGTTAAACCAATACCTATTTCTTGACAGAGGTCTTTTCTTACTAGCTTGTCACCGTTACGGTTTACAAGCTGTTTGATATCTTGCTCAAGAGCACGTTCCGACCACATTTGAAATTTTTCTAAGTTACTTAGCTTCAAGCCTAACCATCCTTTAGTTTATCCATCACCTTGTAAAGCGTTGTCCTCGATATATGAAGCTCTTTGGCGATCTGAGATTTATTCACCCCTTTGCTTATTCGTAACCGAACTTGCTGCAATAGATCATCATTGATAATTGTTGCTCTACCAATGTGCTTGCCCCTTGCCTTGGCAGCCAGCATTCCCTCTTTCTGCCGCATTCTTATTAGCTTTCGCTCAAATTCAGCAAATGCACCCAATAACTGGAGTGTTAGCATATTCATTGGTTCGGCATCCTTATAAAACACTAGGTTCTCTGACACAAATTCAATTCGCACGCCCTTGCTACTTAGTGTTTCGATGATGTTCTGCAAATCTAATAGGTTACGCGCCAGTCTATCGATGGAATGTACAAAGAGGACATCGCCCTCGCGCAAATAATCCATGCACTCCCGTAAAACAACTCTGTTCGCAGTAGAACCGCCACCTATCTTTTCGACAAAGACCTTATCCAGCCGCATATCAGCTAACTGCCTATCTGTATTCTGCTCTGCTGACGATACGCGTATGTAACCAACGCGATGACTCATAAGTATCCCTCCTTGTGTTCAATAACAATATTAACCTTTTTGAACACCGTGTCAATAAAGAGAAATCAACCTTTTTGGACATGCAAAAACAGCGCCTGTAGGCGCTGCTTCATTGTGTTCAGAAAGTATACCTTTATGTGCAATTACTTTTTGGTATAGCGCATGAGAAGCTCGACTTCACTCTGTATAAGAATCACCATACCAGTATCTGCATCAACCAACAGATTGCCAGATGTTTTAACAAGCCCTTGCTTGGCGAAGTGATCATACATTTTTGCAAAAGCTTTCAGCGTGGCTTCATCTTCTGTTGGAGGTGAAACGAGAGCCTGTTTAAGTGATGAATCATCAGCATTACTCTCTAATAGGTATTTTCTTGTAGAAAACTCTTCACCTTTAGCGCTCAGGTCTTCGAAATTCTTGGTAATAACATTCTCAAGAACTTCAATCTTTCTAGTTGCTCGCAACAAACTTTTGCGTAGTGCATCGTTATCAGCAATAAGCTCCTCGTTTGATTTCGTTTTTGCTGAAGTAGGAACGCTGACTTGCTCTAGATCAACCTTCTCAAAGGACTCAAACAGTTGTCTATATATGCCTTTAGGGTCATTGTTTAGGGTTCCCTCAGAGGGTTTACCGCCAAGATTATTTTTGATGTACTCTGCGACTTTTACCTTTTTGATTGCTACGTTTTCTGAGGACAGCTTAACTAAAGCGTCAAAAACATTTTGAATGTTTGCTTTTTCACCTGCATGTTTTGATTGAGAAATAAGGTGATCTCTTGTGGCTATCTGTGCAGCGTAGTCTCTAGTTTTACTTTTCATCATATTATTCTTTTATTGTCGGAGCTAGGAGAAGCGCAGTGTCCTCTCTCAGCGTTTTTTGTAATAACTGAAGCTGCTCACTTTCTATTGTGTCTATTAGTAGTCGAGGGTCTTCAAAAGACATATCATCAACTCCACCCAGCAGTGTTTGTGCTTCATACATTTTGCTAACCACAGCGAGTTGTTTTACCTCATCGCTTGGCATAAATAAGAAAGGATTCTCGTTATTAGTGGCTGAATACAACTGAGCTAAAAAGCGCTGAACTTTTCGCATACTTATTGAGTCTTCTTGATCTATACCTTGAGCAGTTGCTTGAATTAACAACTCCATACACTTTTCAGATTCACTGAGGTCTAAGCGAACTTCACTATCATTGCCAGAGATTGTAGGAAGCTGCATACCTATTTTCTCACTCAGCCTATTAACACATTCGTTAAACATCTGCTTTCGATTCATTCGCTCAACAATTTTATAAATTGACTTTTCAGTAGTCTCATCAGCTTTGGCAAGGAAACTCTCTGAGGCTAATCTGGCTGCTTCTTCGCTAACTGCCTCGTCATTAAACACATCCTGCGACTTATCCATCAAGCGAATTCGCTCCAGTGCTAATTCATGAATTTCTACGGCTAGCAGATTTATGTAATAAATTTGGTCGGCTATCAATTCAGGGGCGCTGCGCCAATAACGGCAGTTACCACAAGTCATCGCCCCAGCCTTAATAGGTGTTATCTTCACCTCCTCAGCTTTAGAGTTGATGACATTAATTTCAATGCCCCCTGATTTGCAATCAAATTGCGAACAAATGCCTCCCTTCATTCTCGTAGGTCTGCCGCCTAGGCTAAAGTCAGGTCGCAGATGACCGTGTTCGTTCCATTCTGGAAGCAAGTCGAATAGGGCAATGAGTTCATCATCAGCATGGTTCTCAATATACTCCCTAATATTTTGGGGAGCCTGTCCTGCGTTTTTTCTAGCTTCTAATACTACTTTCCTAAACTCCTCATTAGAGAGCTTTTTGTAGTACATCGTCATTATCTCAGTCGCGTGACCAACAAGCATCTGAACAACACTAGGCTCAACCCCTTTTTTCAGGAGGTCAGTAATGCCGAAGACCCGCAAGCCATGCAGGTCATAAATATGCTCTCCGTTTCTATCTCTAACACAACTCTTTGTTGCACCAAACCGAGCGGCGTATTCTTTATCTACTGCATCTAACAATTTAATGAATAATTTTCGAACACTTGCATTACTAACAGGTAGATAAAGTCCCGTTTTTTCAGGGTTAAAGTTCGAAATAGTTGGATTTCTTAAATCTCGAAATAGCGGTGTCCCCATAGGTAGTAGATCGTAAACATCTCGTCCGTATGTACCACTGTGCCGATCCATGGGATTAACTGGCACTAGGTCACGTGGCGAATATTTCCGATTGAACTCTTTTTGCAGATTCACCACTTTTAAAACATCGTCTAGATGCCCAATTCCAGACTCCTTCATCCATGGAACAAGATAGCCTGTTTTGCCCTCTTTTTGCAGAGTAATTAGTTTAGTTTTATTGGTGTTGAAATGTAGGCAAATTTCTCCCTGATTTGTTCCATCTGGGACGACAAACCCTTGAGACTTAAACAACTCCGCATGCGTACCAACTTCATATTTAGTAATAAATGCCTTGTTGCGCATAGGGTGCGTATTTTCAACAAACTCTTTCTTGTCATGGTCATATGTCAGTTCATCCATCAGCCCCTCATCAGACCATAATATTTGGTGCGTCCTAGCAGGAAAGATTAAGAGTAGGTGCAATGCATGTGCTACATTCGGATGGAAGATATCTTTGTCCCATTCTTTTGTTTCATAATTATACTGTGACGCTACGGTGTAGTGGTGGCTGCTGTGTTCACGAGCAAAGGCGTAGTTATCAGCAGTAAGTAGTTCGATGCACATTTCGTGCAGTAAGGACGACATCGATGCACGCACCGTAACACCTGCCCCTGAGTTTGATCCTCTACCTCCAAACATAACTCTAGCGTTAGGCATATTTCGGTCAAACGCTCTCAGGTAAATAGCTTCCTCTTCACGAATCATGCTTTCATACAGAGATCTGATAGATTGCCAATTTGCAACTCTTGTCGCGTATGCGTTGCTTCCCTGTCTTTCGCAAAAAAAATCAAAGAAGGATTTCACATCCAGCAAATTCAATGAGTCATGAAAGTGGCGATGGGACAGTTCATTTAGGTTTTGTACGCTCTTCCCTTGTTCTTCTAGGTAGGTCAAATAGTCAACAAATAATCCTGCTCTTTTAATATTTTCTCCGCTCAAGTTTTCACATAGCTTCGACAATCTCAGTCTCAAAGGCTCATCGATTTTACCTACTGCATAACCTAGTGAGGCATTACTTCTTTCTAAGTCATGATTCTGCTTACGGATAGCGCTCTGAACCCTAACTAGAGATTTATCAAATGACCTATAATTACTTTCACTAGTCCAAGAGTCTTGCCTCTCCAGTTGCTCAATGAGTGTGGCTAACGGCTTGGTGAACGAGCCAGAGGTAGAGTTATAGCCTTTATCCCCGAACCTAGTTTGGTTGATGTCAGTCAACATTTTGTAGGGTACATCAGCGAGTGATTCGACCACAGATGCTGAAAATAGCTGTGCTACTGCTTTCTCTTTAAACTTCCTCGCTGAACTCGTATGTTCATTTTGACCACGGTAATCCATCTCGAAAAAAGAGTCTATTGCCAATGTGCTCTCTTCAAAAATGACAGCATTAGAGAGCATTTTCAATGTGTGGTAGGGGCTTCGGCACATATACTCGCCCAATGAGTATGCAGGTATGATTATGATACGTTTGGCGACACTGTAGGTAATGAGGTCTTTAAACATTGAAACAATATGGAATAATTGAGAGTTAAATAATGTACTCTGCTGTTTGGTGTTAAAATGTTTCCTCTGAATGGCATTATCAATACTTATTTCATCACCAAAATCGAATTCATTGTTCTTGAACCTAAATTTTGGTCTCAAAATGCACAACAGTTTATATAGTTTCCGATCTTTGAAATCCTCTATACGTCCAGAAATAGCTCCTTTTTGTATTAGCTTACTGATCTGTCTTAAATCGTATCCTATCTTTGTCGATTCCTGTTTCGCTTCTGCTGCGAGGTCAATGGCGAATTGCAGCAACTGCTGTGTACTTTCAGCACCCAGCTCACGCAAATTTAGCAATGAGGGGTGAACAAAACCATCCCTCTTGGCTTTTAGGCATGGGTTTACATCAGGGTCATTTTGTAGAGCATAATCTGTATCAATTTCAGCTAGGAACTCTTCGATCGATGGGGTTCTGATCATAACCGCCTCGTCCATTGAAGAGTTGTAATACACTTCTCTTTCCGACATGTAGCCATTTTCAGTATTTACTGATGTTGCGTCTTTTTCATTAACTACAATCATTATTTTCTAAGCTCATTATAATCAAGATCTTTATAGGCATTTTTAAAATCATTTTTAGTCAGATTATTCCTAATGGTCACACTATCTAAGTTGTAGTAAACCTGCGTGCTACTAGTTTGCACATGCCGCATCATCATTCTCGCACTTTCAATTGGCATCTCTAGGTTATTTGCCATGTAGCATCCCGCATGGTGACGTAAGCTGTGTGGTCCCAACTGGAGGGCGAAATTCTTTTTAATGAAACGCTTAAATCGGCGTTCATACGTCTGTTTACACAGAGGATACCCGTCTTTGTCGCAGAGCAGGAACGGATGATTTCTCACGCGCTTTTGAGGTATTATTTCGTTTTCTATGATTTCTAGTGTCAGTGTTTCGATAGCACTGTGGGTAAACTCGATGCTACTACCGACATCTGTTGTTTCATTTTGAGGATCAATTCCTTTGTATCCAGCCCATAGCAGGTGACTGCGGGGCAGCGCACTGCGCTCACTGATATTGTTTAGGAACCAATTTTTTTTAATCTCAGAGTCCGTCTGACCATAGTCTAGCTTCGGGTTGACCTTGTCGTAGTATTCAAAATGTTCTTCACGAAGGATTACCCCCTTCAGATCGTCACTTAGTGTTTCCCTGTTTGGCTTGGGAAATATGACCCTACCGCCAGACGAATTGAAGCCAATATCATTTTGCAACAAATGAAATAGCTCTGAGGCACGAAATGCTGCTCCAGCTTGTAACAGGTAGCCCACTTTTTGATTCGGGTCTTTCTCTGCGTTGATTAGCTCAATTATGCGTTCAGCGGGAAAACTCTTGTATAGCTGAGCACGACCACCACTTCTGTTCTCAACGTTAAATGATGATGTAGTCCGTGCTTCGTTATTTCTGGCTTTAGAGGCAGCACCCTTCAAGTGACTAAGTAAATAGTCATTATTATCTCGAAATGCGCTAGTGCGAACACCTTTTTCGAACAAATCTACCGAGCTGACAACGTTTATGCCAAATGTCGCCTTCATAGCCTGCTCAAGCAATGTCAGGGATTTGATGCGCCTCACAACCTGCTTGTGTGTCAGTAATCTCCCCCACAGCTCGCTATCATGCTGACGCGAGTACGCATAGTCGAGAACTAATAAATGTGGATGAGTGTCGTATCTATCACTATGTTCAACATTCTTTGAGTAAAAATACAGTTCAGCTACAGTGGTCGCTGTCATCCCATCATCTTGCCCACGATCCAGCTTGTACTCGAAATCATAAAACAACATCAATTCATGCGACAGGGTTCCATCAAACATAAAAAATACTGGGAATAACTTCCCACGGTGCTCTTTAACCTTGATGTACCTTTTGTAGTATAACTGCTCGCCTCTGCGCATTTCAGCCCTATCCCCTCAGACTTATGTTAGTATTGTTGTGTACTTATAATTATTCACACTAATCTATCTTAAATAAGTATGCAAACAATAAAGGGGTGAGTTATGTTATTTCTGTGAGTTTTGTTTTGTACACATATAAGCTAATCGCTCGTGATGAAGCCCTTCACCTTACTGGTACACAGCACATGATCAACTTGCTACGCAATGGTCAAGATGATTTTGAATTCATGCAGATCGCTGAAGAGTGTAAGCAAGAGTGTTTCGACCTATTCAAAGAAGCGGCTGAGCAAGAGAAAGAGTGGGCAGAATACCTATTCAAAGATGGCTCTATGATTGGTCTGAACAAAGACATTCTTTGCCAATACGTTGAGTACATTACCAACATCCGTATGCAGGCTGTTGGCCTAGGTACGGCTTACCCAGCAGCAACGTCGAACCCAATTCCATGGATCAACGCTTGGTTGTCTTCAGATAACGTTCAAGTTGCTCCACAAGAAGCAGAAATCAGTTCTTACCTAGTTGGCCAAATCGACAACGAAGTAAAAGCTGACGACTTTGAAGGATTTGAGCTGTAATGCCAACAATCAAAATCAACAAACTGACTTCAATTGAATCTAACCCTTCAAACACTCTGTTGGAAACAATGGAACAAGCTGGGTTAGAGCCAGAATACAACTGCCGAGATGGTCACTGTGGCGCTTGCCGCTGCACGTTGGATTCTGGTGAGGTCGAGTACGTTGGTTTTGCTATGGCTTACACGCAAGGTAATGAGATATTGCCTTGTATCTGTAAAGCAAAGACTGAGCTATCGCTGAGTAACGTTATTCATAGAAACAAGCAAAAACGCGCATAAGCCAGCTGGCTTTAGGTCACTTTGTTCGAATATCGTCAATAAGAATCAAAAAAGGGTCCGCTTCCTTTAGGAATGCGGACCCTTTTCTATTTATGTCTTTAGGTATCTAAAGCGACTCGTCTATCACTCAACCAAATCTTCCTGTTGGCTTGTGTCATACAAAGCCAAACGTTTATTGCTGAGTCAGGTTAAGAGTCACAGAGCCAATATAACAAGCGCTTCGGCACTCTCCACAGCCGTTACACTTATCTTTGTCCACTGTAGGCAACTCTCCTACTTCGATGTGTATTGCACCAGCTGAACACGCCGTTTGGCATGCTGAACAGTCCATTTGCATGTAATTATTGCAGCTATCCGCAAAGCTCGGCTTGAGGTCGATATAAGGCGTGACCGTTGGATGAAGTGCGCCGGTCGGACACACTTCAGTGCATTTGTTACACATAGAACAACTGTTGTAATCCAAATTCAGCAGCGCACTGCCCTCTAGCATCTCAATAACGCTATTTGGACACGATTGTTCACACAATCCACAACCGTCGCAAAGACGCTCAAACAGCACCTCATCGACCGCTCTTGGCGGTCTTGCATGCAAGCGCTGTGATATCTCTTCATAATTCGCGGCTGCTTTAACCGGTTTAGAAAGTCGAGTTAAGAAACCGCGTCTATTTGAATTTATTTGTTCAGACATTAGTCGATATATAACTTTTTAGTAGCAACGTTTAAATTATATTCAGATATTAAGTACTTAAACCAATCTATTACATCAACCGATAGCTTTTTATAAAAAGATAACTCTGATGCTTTATTTAGTTTTTCTAAATAAACAGAAGACCAAGTTAATAAGTGACCCTCAAGTAATTCACCGGCTGAATTAATATTATTATTTTCTAACAAATACGCATGAGCGAATAACATTAAACCAAATTGATCTTCCGGCTCTCTTAACCCAGTGTCTAATTCAATCTGATTCAATTCTAAAAACTGGCGATACTCAACCGTAGAAGCACCAAACACAACGCGGTCTTTATCTAGGTACACAGAACCCCAAGGCGGAGCTGGCATGTCTCCAACGCCTTCAAACAGGCGGCTGAACTCTGCTGCGAGCGCATCTTCGTCTTCGCTTCTTAATGCCTGCAAGCATTCTTCAGAGAGTACTTCGCTCTCAACCAAAGCTTCGACAATGGTGATTAACTGTTCTTTACTTGTCGCTTGATAAAATAGCGAACCCAACAATTTATGCGTATCGATAATCATTATTATTTATACCGTTATAGGTTTAAAGATAATTATATTAATTAACTCATTTCATTCTTTGATCTATTTTATACATTCAATTCATAAACTTTAAATTCCACACTTATTTGATGCCAATCAATCAATAATTCGAAATAAATACATAAAGAACAAACTACCTATAAAGTGCTAGCTATCAATAGCAAAAGGCATCTTAGAATGACGAATAAGAAAGAATCTGGGGTAATGAATCTTACTCGAAGAGGCTTCATGAAAGCTTCCTCTGCAGTAGGTAGTGCAGCTGCACTTGCGGGCGGTATTGCATTACCTTTCAAATCCAAACCAGTAGCGGCTGCAGTTGCTGAAAATGTGGATGAGAAAATCGTATGGAGTGCATGTACAGTAAACTGTGGCTCTCGCTGCCCACTGCGTATGCATGTACAAAACGGTGAAATCAAATACGTAGAAACAGACAACACAGGCACTGACGAATACGGTCATCACCAAGTTCGTGCGTGTCTACGTGGTCGCTCGATGCGCCGCCGTGTTTATAACCCAGATCGCCTAAAGTACCCAATGAAACGTGTGGGTAAACGTGGTGAAGGTAAGTTTAAGCGTATTAGCTGGGAAGAGGCTTATGATGAAGTCGCTGGCACCATGCAACGCCTTATCAAAGACTACGGTAACGACACTATCTACCTAAACTACGGTACAGGTACGCTGGGCGGCACGGTTACTAAATCTTGGCCACCAGCTCAAACGCTGATTGCTCGTCTAATGAACCTAAGTGGTGGTTACTTAAACCATTACGGTGACTACTCAACAGCGCAAATCACGAAAGGCTTGAGCTACACCTACGGCGGTTGGGCAAACAACAACTCTTTCTCTGATTTAGAGAACACTAAACTTAACATTCAGTTTGGTAACAACCCTGCTGAGACGCGTATGTCTGGTGGCGGCCAGATCCACCACTACGTTGAAAGCAAAAACAAATCAAACGCAAGAACGATCATCATCGACCCTCGCTACACCGATACTGCCGGTGGCCGTGAAGATCAATGGATCCCAATTCGTCCTTCTACAGATGCGGCATTGGTAGCGGGTCTTGCACACGTGATGATCACTGAAGACCTTGTCGACCAACCGTTCCTAGACAAATACTGTGTCGGTTACGATGAGAAGACCCTTCCTGCATCAGCGCCTAAAAACAGCGACTACAAATCTTACATCCTAGGTTTAGGTGAAGATGGCGTAGAGAAGACACCAGAATGGGCTTCTAAGATCACGGGTATTCCAGTTGACACCATCGTTAAGCTTGGCCGTGAAATGGGCACAGCGAAACCATGTGCGATTCACCAAGGTTGGGGCTTACAACGCACTGCGAACGGTGAACTAGCGTGTCGTGCAATCGCGATGCTGTCACTGCTCACTGGTTCTGTGGGCGTATCAGGCGGTTCAACAGGCGCTCGTGAAAGCGACATCAACATTCCATTTGTGCGCTTCCCTACCGTGCCAAACCCAGTTGAAACGTCTATTTCAATGTTCATGTGGACAGACGCGATTTACCGTCACCATGAAATGACCGACATCACTGATGGTGTTCGCGGTGCAGAGCGCCTTAAGAACCCAATCAAGATGATCTGGAACTACGCAGGTAACTGCATCATTAACCAACACTCAGACATCAACAAGACTCACGCGATTCTTCAAGATGAAAGTGCGTGTGAAATGATTGTCGTGGTTGATAACCATATGACGTCTTCAGCGAAGTACGCCGATATCATCCTGCCAGACTTAACAACGTCTGAGCAAGACGACTGGTGTATGGACGGTAAAGCGGCGAACATGCCTTACTTCATCTACGCGCAGAAAGCGATTGAGCCTCAGTTTGAAGCAAAATCTATCTACGAGATGTGTACTCAGCTTGCGAAACGAATGGGCGTAGAAAAAGAGTTCACCGAAGGCCGTACTCAAGAGCAATGGATTGAGCACCTTTACGCAGAAACTCGTAAGAACGATCCAACACTGCCAACCTTCGAAGAGATGAAAGAGCTGGGTATCTACAAACGTAGCTACGACCACCACTACATTGCTTACGAAGACTTCCGTAAAGATCCAGAAGCGAACCCACTGA
Organism: Vibrio sp. 10N.286.48.C11; assembly: GCF_041469805.1. Taxonomy (NCBI): domain Bacteria; kingdom Pseudomonadati; phylum Pseudomonadota; class Gammaproteobacteria; order Vibrionales; family Vibrionaceae; genus Vibrio; species Vibrio sp. 10N.286.48.C11. The sequence goes on from NZ_JBFRLK010000008.1 coordinate 15,303, forward strand.
CCACGCCAAGTGGCAAGATCGAGATCTACTCAGAGCAACTGGCTGATATCGCGAAGACTTGGAAGCTGAAAGAAGACGAAGTGATTCACCCACTTCCGATTTACGCGGACTCTTTTGAAGGTCATAACGATCCACTAGCAGAGAAGTACCCACTTCAGCTAACCGGTTTCCACTATAAGGCTCGTACTCACTCGACTTACGGCAACGTTGCTGAAATCAAAGCAGCAGCACCGCAAGAGTTGTGGATCAACCCGATTGATGCTCAAGAGCGCGGTATTAAAAATGGCGACATGGTCAGTATTTTCAACGACCGTGGCGAAGTACACATTCCAGCGAAAGTGACACCTAGGATTCTTCCTCGAGTTGTCGCACTAGGCGAAGGTGCATGGTACGCACCAGATGGTCAGAAGATCGACCATGCAGGCTCTATTAACGTGCTGACGACTCAGCGCCCGAGCCCACTTGCTAAGGGTAACCCTCAGCATACAAACCTAGTTCAAATCAAAACGCTAAACAAAGCATAAGGTAGGTTGGAATGAAACAATACGGCTTTTACATTGATTCAAGTAAATGCACGGGTTGTAAAACCTGTCAGCTTGCTTGTAAAGATTATAACGATCTAGATATCAAAACGAACTACCGTCGCGTATACGAATACGCAGGTGGTGGCTTCACTCAAGATGGCGATACTTGGGTTCAGAAAGATGTCTTTTCTTACTACCTTTCTATCGCTTGTAACCACTGTACTAACCCAGCGTGTGTGAAAGTGTGTCCTTCGGGCGCGATGCACAAACGTGATGAAGACGGTTTGGTTGTGGTTGATGAGAGTGTATGTATTGGTTGTCAGCACTGTAGCAATGCGTGTCCTTACGGCGCACCACAATACAATGCTAAGAAAGGTCATATGACGAAATGCGATGGTTGTTACCAACGTGTTTCTGAAGGCAAACAGCCTATCTGTGTTGAGTCTTGCCCACTTCGTGCATTGGAGTTTGGTGAAATCAATACACTTCGCGAGAAGTACGGCTCTGGTGCGGATGTGGCTCCACTGCCATCTTCAACAGAAACGCTACCAAACATCGTGATTAAGCTGAACAAAAACGCGAAGCCGACTGGCGATACCAGCGGTCACCTAGCAAACCCGAAGGAGGTGTAAGATGATTTTTCATGAGTGGTCTTTAATCTTCTTTACGGTGCTGGCGCAAACTGCGGTTGGTGGTTACTTACTGATTGGCGCACGTGCACTGGTACTTGGTCATGACGAAGAGAAGCTGAACAGCTACAAGGTTCCAATGTTTATCCTATGGGTACTGATGGGTCTTGGCTTCATGTTCTCGACAACGCACCTTGGCTCTCCACTGCGCGCGTTTAACGCTTTTAATCAGCTAGGTTCGGCTTGGTTGTCTAACGAAGTGTTCTTCGGTGCGGCATTCTTCGCTGTCGGTGGCCTGCAATGGTTACTGTCGTTAGTCAAGAAAGGTGGCGTTGCTATCCAGAAAGCACTGATGGTTGGCGCGATGGTACTGGGTGTTATCTTCATGTACGCGATGATCAACGTATACATGATCAACACAGTACCGACGTGGGACAACATCTACACACCACTGAGCTTCATCATGACGATGGTTGTGGGTGGCTTGCTGTTATCTCAGTTCGTGATTGTATTCGCAAACGACAGCCGCTTTACGGTTGACCGTAACATCACCATGTTGGCTGTTATCGCTGTTGCTATCAGCTTGCTTGTGACAGTAGGAAAACTGAACCTAATCGGAGACATCCAAACTTCAGCGGCAAAAGCGTCTGAGTTAGTCGATGGTTTAGGTAGCTATGTGATTCTTCAAGTGGCACTGCTAATGGCAAGCTTGTTGATTTGGATTCTACCTATGCTGAACAAAGCAAAAGTGAACCCAGTTAACCTTGGCTTAGCACTAGTATTGTTCTTGGCTTCAGAGTTAATCGGCCGTGGTTTGTTCTACAGCCTACATATGACAAGCGGTTTGTAATCGAGTTATTACAGACATGAGTTGCGTGTAAACATCGCTGCTTGTTTGGTTATCTAGAAGGCTAGATAAACAAAAGGCCCAACACCTATTTAGATGTTGGGCCTTTTTATTTCGTTTTTTCTAGCGTTTTTAATACAGACTTAGCGAGTTCGCTTACATCGTTAGCTTACATAGCTACTTAATGATAGCCGCTGGAATAAACATGTCTTTTAATCGCTTAACCGAAGAATAAGTACCAAACATCGGTTTGTTATCTAAATGCCTTCTCAGCATATCGGCGGCAACGGTCTTAATCACGTTGCGTTGGTCTTCACGCGAGTACTGACGATAAAACTCAAGTACCTGCCCCCACTCGCCTGCTTCAGTCGACAATGCAACGCTGAATGTGTTGCCTTCCAGCTTACCAGTCACCAAAGCCAATTCAGTTCCGCACTTATCTCTTGTTGCTCCAGCCAGCGCAAAGGTCGCGGCTAATGGATCGCTCTTTTCAAGTTCGCTCTCTTTTGGCTCAGCCATCACCCATGAGTGTCCGAAGCAATCTTCTATCTGCTCATTCAATTGCAGCCACGCTGACAGTGAACCTTTGGTCGACACTTCAGACACAGATAACGTCTTCTTTTTTTCCGCCATGATGTGTCCAATATGGTCAATCATCGGCTCATCAACACTAACGACATTACTCTCTAGCAGCTTGTAAACCATCTGCAGAAGCTTAACGCGAGTTTCTAAGTCTGCCTTAGGACCAAACAGTTTGACCTCAATGAACGGCAGATAAGAGCGATAACCAAGTTCATAACCTTCTGGCAGCTTTAGTTGATCCAAAACATCAGAGATACCGGACTCAGACAAACCAAACGTAAACAGTCGACTGCATTCAGAGGCAACCACTTGAGGGTAGGTACACGACAAGTCAGGAAGAATCTCAAACGTCACCATGCGCTTGAATTCACTTGGTACACCCGGCGTGAAATAGAAAGTCGCATCGTTAATTTTCAGTTTGAAGCCACAAGCCGTCCCCACAGGGTTATCGACAATCTCTGAACTCGCAGGTAACAAAGCTTGTTTAAGGTTGCTGTCTGGCATTGGCATGCCACGTCCAGAGAACATCTCTTCCATACGAGCAAGCCATTCAGGGAACATGACGAGTTTCTGCTCGGAAGCAGCTGCAGCGGCGACAGCACTCATATCATCGGTTGTCGGGCCTAAACCACCATTAACGATAACCACATCATAGTTAAAGCTCAGCATCAGCAGTTCTTCAACAAGAGCATTCATTTGATCACCCACAGTTGAGCGCTTAGCAAGCGCAAAACCATGCTGATAAAACTCAGCAGACATCCAAGCTGCGTTTGTATCTACAATGTCTCCATGAAGAACTTCTTCACCTGTGCTTAACATTGCGATTTTCGTCATATTTCTATCCCTTGTTGTCATAAAAAGACACTGCATTATTTACAAACTGGTCTATGGTTGAATTTGGAGCAATTCGCCTTTTCACTAATATTAATAATGTTAAACCTAAGGTTTTCTTAGGAAAAGCTATAAATTATTAGTTCCCTAAATCAGGCATTTAATAGATAATTGTGATCCTGATCAATTCCAAACTTTCTCATGGAGACCCTTGTGGCCAAATCACCGTTACTAACAAAGGTTACTGCCGCATTTTCAATGCTAATGTCAGTTAACTCGGTTGCAAGCCAATACGACTTCGACCAGCCAATCAACCTTTCTTACTCGGATGAATGTGCTCAAGATTACTGTTTTAATGACAACTTGTACACCTACAAGCCTAGTACCAATTACGCACTGAGCGAGTCGAGTGATGAGTACGACTTCTCAATCCAACAACCAAAACACATGTTGGTGAGTCAGGAGAAAGATTGGGATTACCTAATGGGTCAAACCTACACCATTCTTGGCTTGAGTGTCGCGACAGTGGGTCTAATGACTCTGCTCCCTGAAAGTATTACTAAGTGGGATGATGACCAACGTGATATCAGCTCATTAGGTAAAAAGTGGAAAGATAACGTTTCTGCTGGTCCAACATGGGACCGTGACGAACACTTCCTAAACTACGTAATGCACCCATATTTCGGTGGTGTTTACTACACCGCAGCTCGACACGCAGGTTACGACGAGTTTGAGTCATTCTTATACTCTTGGACTATGTCGACGTTCTTCTGGGAATACGGCGTAGAAGCGTTTGCAGAAGTACCTTCATGGCAAGATCTCTTCATCACACCTTTCTTCGGTGCGGTTGTCGGTGAAATGATGCTAGAAGCAGAGCAGGATATCATTGCTTCAGGTGGCGAAGTGATGGGCTCTCAAACCATGGGTGATGTGTCGCTATTCTTCCTTAACCCTGTTGGACACATTCACTACTGGGTAAGTGACGCATGGGGCGGTGATGCAGAAGTTAACCTGAATACTAACCCTTGGTGGGATAACCAAGACGCTGCACGTTTTGCTTACGATGCTGGCGCACCATACGACTCTCAGTTTGTTGGTATGAACTTCAAAGTAACGTTCTAATTCGTCTCTAGTACTACTCAATATAAGTTATTGAATATAAGTTGCTGAATCATCAATCACAGTGACAACTCTTCTAAAAAGCGGCTCTCTAGCCGCTTTTTTTGTGCCCTACTCTTCATTCTCTTTTTTTGCATCGAAGCTTAGTTTCAAAAATTGACCTAGGTCAAACATTGTTCGATGTAACCTTCTACACTGAAATTAAAGAACTTTATCGCGTGATATCAAACATTTAATTAGCAAAGAATAATTGAAACCTTGGGGGCTGATATGAACAGTACATTTATCGTAAACTTTATAGGAAAAGCATCACCAGCAACAATCAAACAGCTTGCTGCGGTTACTCACGAAAACGACGGCAAATGGCTCATCAGTAAAGTGAACTTTATTGAAGACCAAGTCGCAGGCGTACTAAAGGTTCAACTTCCAGCCATCAACGAATCGATTGTAAAAGAAGCGTTCAGCGCCAATCCAGATCTCATCGTGCAGTTTGTCGATTCCGATCATACACACAATGTTCAAGACACGGTCCATCACTTGAGACTCGACTCTAACGACCGAGCAGGTATCGTCAACGAAGTGACTCATGTATTGGATAGACAAGGAATCAGTATTCTCGATATGGATTGTCACCGCGTCTTTATCGCTGGTGGCGGCGGTGTTAGCTCAAGTCTATTCACATCAAAAATCGCCGTTAAGCTGCCAATCGAAGTACAGATCGACGACGTAGTTAATGAACTCGAAACGCTCAGTGAAGATACTCGTGTGATGATTGAAAGCTAAATAAACAAAATTAAAGAACAAAAAAGAGCAGCTCATTAGCTGCTCTTTGTATTGCTCTGAACTTGTGATTCAGTTACTTAACTGACCATTGTGATAATGAGCGTTTGAAGTCTTCATAGCCGAATTCATTTAGCTTCTGAACTTCACCACTGCTACGTTCACAGTAGATTGAAGGCATTTTAAGGCCATTGAACCAGTTCAATTTCACCATTGTGTAACCCGCGCTGTCTAACAGATGCAGCTTTTGACCAATCTTAAGTGGCTCATCAAAGCTCGCTTCGCAGAACTGATCGCCCGCAAGACATGAACACGAACCAATCACGTAGTCATGGCTGCCTGTTTCTGATGCTTCCAATACTGATGCGGGCTCATTGTAGATAAGCGTGTCAAGGCGGTGCGCCTCAGTCGCTGAATCCACAATCGCTGTTTTCTTCACGTTCTCAACAATATCGACCACTGTCACAACTAGGTCGGTTGTTTTAGTGATGATCGCTTCACCCGGCTCAAGATACATCTGCACACCGTGCTTTTCAGAGAAGGCTTTCAGCGCAAGACCGAGTTTTTCGATGTCATAGCCAGGCCATGTGAAGAACACACCTCCGCCCATGCTCACCCAGTCCAACTTATCTAAGTGCTCACCAAACTGTTCTGAGATTGAATCAAGCAGGCCGATAAACGCATCGACGTCTTTGTTCTCACAGTTCATGTGGAACATCACACCATTAATCTCATCGAAAATTTCTGGTTTGATGTGGTCAGCTTGCACGCCCAAACGCGAGAATTGACGTGCTGGATTCGCCAAGTCTTGCCCTGCGTAGCTCACGCCCGGATTTAAACGTAAACCCAGTGAAGCTTTACCTTCAACAATATGACGGTAAGCAGCAAGTTGGCTTTGAGAGTTGAAGATCATCTTGTCGCAGATGTCAGCAACCTCTCTCACGTCATCTTCACTGTAGCCCACACTGTAAGCATGAGTTTCACCGCCAAAAGTTTCGTGACCTAATTTCACTTCATAAGGCCCAGAACTAGTAGTACCGTCTAGGTACGGTTTGATGATGTCAAACACGCCCCAAGTCGAGAAGCACTTAAGCGCAAGTACCAATTTCACACCTGAAATCTCTTTCAGTTGCTTGGCTTTTTCTAAGTTCGCAATCAACTTGTCTTCGTTGATCATGAAATATGGGGTTTTTAGTTCTTCTTTCTTAAACGTCATTTTTGTAAACACTCAAGCAGCATCTATAGATGGAAAGGTAAATTAACAATTTTGGTGTGATTTATTTTGATTTTGTCCTGTCCGAGCGCAGTGAGTTACAAAATCAAAATAAATGATACCAAAGCTTCAAGGCTATCATCATCGAAAAGGGAACAATCCATGTCCCCTTTAATTAGCAATCAAAACAAGAAATCAGTTCTTATTTTTTCAGCTCATGAATCACTGGAAGACCTTGGCCTGCTTCAAGCTCTTGAACATGCCAATCTAGACCAATTTCCGGCATAGTTGCTAGGAACGGATCTGGATTTAGCTGTTCCATGTTGAACACGCCTTTATCAGCCCATTCGCCACGGAAGAACTGAAGTGCAGCGGTAATCGCTGGAACACCAGTTGTGTAAGAGATCGCTTGGTGCTCTACGTCTTCGTAAGCCACTTCGTGGTCTGCGTTATTATAGATGAATACGCTACGCTCTTTACCATCTTTCTTACCTTGAACCCAAGTACCGATACACGTTAAACCAGTGTAACCCGGAGCTAGAGATGTTGGATCCGGTAGTAGTGCTTTAAGAACATGCAGAGGCTGAACCACAGTACCATCGTGCAGTGTTAGCGGATCTGGGCTAAGAAGACCGATATCACGCATGCAGTTGAAGTAGTTCAAGTATGCATCACCAAAGCCCATCCAAAATTCGATACGCTTAGCTGGGATGAACTCTTTCATTGAACGAACTTCATCGTGCGCCATTGAGTAAACTTTGTGAGAACCACAGTTCGGGAATTCAAACTCAAGCATACGAGAGTGACAAGGTACTTGTTTCCACTCTTCATTTTCCCAGTAGAAAGAATCGCCTTGGATCTCAAGCATGTTGGTTTCTGGGTCAAAGTTTGTCGCAAACTTCTTGCCGTGGTCACCAGCATTCACATCCATTACATCAATTGAGTCAATCTCATCGAACAAGTGCTTAACCGCGTATGCAGCAAAGATTGATACCACACCTGGATCGAAACCAGCACCAAGAATACCTGTGATGCCTGCTTCAGCGAACTTCTCACGGTAGCCCCACTGCCAATCGTAAGCTTGTGGTACTTGTTGACCTTCAGAACATAGGTCAACCGCTACCGATGTATCTAAATAAGAAACTTTAGATTGGTAACATGCTTCCATGATTGCCATGTTTACCCAAGGAGGACCAGCGTTGATCACTAGATCCGGCTGAACTTCTTTAATCAAAGCAACAAGCGCATCAACATCATCAGCGTCTACTGAACGTGCTTCTAGTTTCTTAGTTGAATCTTTAAGGTTGTTTTTGCCCTTGATAGATTCGATGATTTTTTCACACTTCGCGATTGTGCGAGAGGCGATTGTGATATCACCCAGTACTTCGTTATTTTGTGCTGCTTTGTGTGCAACAACCCAACCAACGCCGCCTGCACCAATTTGTAGAATAGCCATAGTATTAATTACCCTTGTTGTTCTGCTAGCTCAGTGGCTAGAGTTTGAATTTTGTTAATTAGAGATTTGAAATCTGATGTCTTTAAGCACGGATTCAAGATAGTAAATTTCAACGCGCTTTTACCATCAACGACCGTTTCGCCAAGAACAGCAATGCCACGAGTCAGCGCCTCCAGCCTTAACGTCTGATTCAGTTTGTCTAAATCTAGCTCACCGTTTGCTGATTGCCCATTGCGAGGCACCGATCGGAACAGCACAGTAGACAGTGACGGCTCAGCAAGCAGTTCAAAATCGTCATGCTTCTGAATCAGGTCTGCAACTTGAAGCGTCTGCTCTAGGAGATGATCGTACATATCACCCAACTGCTTTGGCCCAACGCTTTGCATCGTCATGAAGACTTTCAATGCATCAAAACGCTTGGTGGTCGCAATAGACTTATCGACAAGATTTGGCAGCTCATCGTGCTCGCGATTCAAGTAGTCTGCGTGATGCAGTAGGAACTTAAAGTTCGCTTTGTCTTTCAGCAACACAGCACCACAGCTGATTGTTTGGAAGAACAACTTGTGGAAATCAACGCTCACTGAATCCGCTTTCTCGATGCCTTTCAGGCGAGCTTTATGGCTACTTAAGATAAGCGCGCCACCGTAAGCACTGTCGACATGGAACCAAAGATCTTGTTGGTTGGCGATGTCAGCAATCGCTTCAAGGTCATCAATAGCACCGTGATCGGTCGTACCCGCCGTACCGACAACAGCAAAAGGAATCAACCCTTGTGCTTTAAGCGCTTTCACTTCTGTGTCTAGCAAGTCAGGTTTGATAGTGCCGTTTGCATTGGTGTCAACACAGCACACTGCCGCTTCGCCTAGCCCTAGTAGAGAGGCAGACTTTTGAACCGTGAAGTGCGATTTCTTTGAACATAAGATACGCAGCTTACTCGCGTATTCTGGTAAGCCAAGCTTTTGGATAGAATAACCATTGTGCTTATCCGCAACCCAGTCTCTCGCAAGCAATAAACCCATTAGGTTACTTTGCGTGCCGCCGCTGGTGAAAACACCGTCAGCTTGTGCGCCAAGTTGGTATTTTTCGCACATCCAATCCACCACACGCTGCTCAACATAAGTCGCAGCCGATGCTTGGTCCCATGAATCCATTGATTGATTCAACGCCGCGATAATCGATTCAGCTGCTACCGAAGCCATAAGAGGCGGAGTGTGAAGGTGTGCAATACAATCTGGGTGTTGCACGAAGATGGAGTTTGCAGCGACAAGGTCTGCAGTGCTATCTACAACATCAACCAAAGCGTGTTGATTGTTGTCAAGGTCGACAGCATTGATGGCTGCTTCTAGCACTTTTGGATCTAAACCCGAATAAGGGGTTTCAACCTGTTCAAAAACCGCTTTCATCGCTTGAGTGGTTTGGTTCATCACGCTAGCAAATTCGTCGCTACCGCCTAAACCCGTCTGGATAAAATGCTTGTTCCATTCTTGGTTTGCTTGCTCGCTTGAAGCTGGGTCTTGTTGTAGACCACCACCTGCTGCGATGATCGCTTCTTCCATGACGCGCAATGCAAAGTCAATCTGCTCAAAAGAGATAATCATTGGCGGAAGGAAACGAATGACCGAACCATCACGACCACCCTTTTCAACCATCAAGCCGCGTTCTAACGCCGCACGTTGAATCGCAAGAGTCAGTTCGCCGTCTGATTGTGGTTCGCCAAACTTGTTAAGCTCACCATTTGGTTGCTTGATCTCAGCGCCAAGCATCAAGCCTTTACCGCGAACTTCAGCAATACAGCTAACGCGTGATTGAATTTTCTCAAGCCCATGACGTAAGTATTGGCCTGCGATGTTCGCGTGCTCAACCAAACCATCTCGTTCAATGATTTCCAACGCCTTAGCGCCAGACACCATTGCTAATTGGTTACCACGGAATGTACCGGTGTGCTCACCCGCTTTCCATGTATCGATGCTCTTATCGAACACAAGCAGCGACATAGGCAGTCCGCCACCAATCGCTTTAGATAAACATAAGATATCTGGATTAACACCAGACTCTTCAAACGCAAATCGATGGCCAGTTTTGCCCACACCACACTGAATCTCATCAAAAATCAGTAGGATGCCGTGCTCATCACAGATGCGACGTAGGCCTTGTAACCAAGATGCTGGAGCAGGAATCACACCGCCCTCACCTTGCACAGGCTCAACGATCATCGCCGCCGGTTTCATGATGCCAGACTCGTCATCATTCAACATACGTTCGATGTAACGAATGCTCGCGTTAGCACCCGCTTCACCACCAATACCAAACGGGCAGCGTAGGTTGTATGGGAAAGGCATGAAGTGCACATCAGACATCAAGCCGCTACGACGCTCTTTAGTGCCGAGGTTACCCATCATACCCATGGTGCCGTTCGTCATACCATGGTAAGCACCACGGAAAGCAAACATGGTGTTGCGACCTGTGGTTTGCTTGGCGAGCTTGATCGCCGCTTCCACAGCGTCAGCGCCAGATGGGCCACAGAATTGAAGAACCGAGTTATTTGAAAAGTCTTGAGGAAGAAAAGCTTTAACTCGCTTGATAAACGTCTCTTTTGCTTGAGTCGTGATATCAAGTGTTTGGTATGGCAAACCAGAATCGAGTTGGTCTTTAAGTGCTTGGTTAATCTCAGGGTGGTTGTAACCCAGAGAAAGTGTACCTGCACCGGCTAAGCAATCGAGAAAGAGTTGGCCACGAGTATCTTCAACTAAAGCGCCACATGCTCGTTTAATAGCAATAGGCAGGCGTCTTGGGTAAGAGCGAACATCCGACTCATGCTGTTCTTGCTCTAGCAAAATAGCGTCAGGTGTTAGGTCGTACGTTCCCTCTAAGATAGGAACCATAGTTGAAAATGAATTTGCGATAATATTGATATCGACTTCAAAGGCGGTAGTCATAAAAGTCCCCTTGAATGTGTTCATACTCACCTCCATCAGACGCAATTACCCACCAACTCTCGTTAAATTTGGAGAGAGTTCATAGTGAAGTACACGTATTGTCTAGAAATGAGATATAGCTGTACGCTCGCATAAGTCAAATGACGAATACGAAATTAAGCCGTCTTAAGACAGCGATAAATTGTTAGCGTGAGCTCAAGGTTCAGTAATGCTACTGTTTTGAAGAATTGGACATTTTTGCAGGATCGGGCAGCTATGAGGAGCTGGTCCCTTTGGAAATGCAGAGCTGATTAGCAATGTTGTAATTAGTGTGTTCAATGTTGGGTTTCCCATTAACATGACGAACTGCGCCATAAGTATCCCGTCTATCAGCTAAAGGACTAGCCAATACCTACCCTACGTAATGTCCCAATCAGCAAGAATGGTCACTACGCGTATCCCCCAGAAGCAATCGTTGCTCTTCTTGAACATTTTCATTCCGAGATTGCGCGGGAAAGTAACATAAAGTGAAATGAACGATCAATAGTTTTTAGTAATAGCTTGATAAATAGCAGCGGTGGCTAAGCAATTGCTGTAAATATCGTCACACTATCGTTTGGAAAAGAGATCCCCGGTTCATTCGTTCCTCATACCCGAGGATGACGACGTGGGGTTATAAACGTTGCTAGAGAAGCTTTTAGGTCATGGCGTCACTCCCTAGAGCGAGGTATGAATTCATAGAGAACCCCTTACAACATGTCATTGTATTGCTTTATTCAAGAAACTATCTGATGCAATAGATTAAACTGAAGTTAATCAGCAAGCGGCAAGAGATCCCCGGTTCATTCGTTCCTCACACCCGAGGATGACGACGTGGGTGTACAGGCGGTGTTAGTGATGGCTTTGAGGCTGTGGCGCCTTTCCGTCATTCCTTAGCCTGAAGAATGAGTTCATTGGGAGTCCCTTACAACATGTCGATGTATTGTTTTATTCAGAAACTATCTGATGCAATAGATTAAACTGAAGTTAATCAGCAAGCGGCAAGAGCTCCCCGGTTCGCTCGTTCCTCACGCCCGAGGATGACGACGTGGATTTATAAACGTTACTAGAGAGACTTTGAGGTCATACCGTCTTTCCGTCATTCCCTAGCACGAGGAACGAGTTCATAGGGAATCTCGCTTTTAAAAACTAACTTGATTGCAAAATTTGAAACAGAGATAGAAATGAATGTTGAGTGCGGATTCGAACAAGAAGAGTTCTTAAACGTAAAAGCTATACGTCAGAAACCAAAAAGCCCGAACATTTCTGTTCGGGCTTTTTAATTTGGAGCGATACATCGGGTTCGAACCGATGACCTCAACCTTGGCAAGGTTGCGCTCTACCAACTGAGCTAGTATCGCATTTGCTTTATCGAGATAAAGACTTTAATAGATGGTGCCCCGGGCCGGACTTGAACCGGCACAGCGCGAACGCCGAGGGATTTTAAATCCCTTGTGTCTACCAATTCCACCACCAGGGCACGCAATTCTTTATTGCGATGCCGATTACTGAAAAGTAAAACACCATCTTAATGCTGACGCCAATCAACATTACAAAATTTGGAGCGATACATCGGGTTCGAACCGATGACCTCAACCTTGGCAAGGTTGCGCTCTACCAACTGAGCTAGTATCGCATTTTCATTCAAATTCTTTCTAGAAGAAAGAGAGAATGGAGGCGCCTCCCGGAGTCGAACCGAGGTCCACGGATTTGCAATCCGCTGCATAGCCACTCTGCCAAGGCGCCTTAGTAACTCCAATTGAATCGCTCATTGCCATCCTCTTGGGTACGGGATGCATTCTACGGATTCAGGCGATTGAGTCAATATTATTTTTGTATTTTTAATTCGTTTGAATAGATTTCATACGAAACAAGCCAAATAGCTGACTTTATGTTCAAAACACACTGTGAGCGGGTTATTCAAAGGAGATCTATATCACATTAGATATCCACTATTGATAACTTAACCTTAGGTTAAAGATCAAAAAAGCGAGCCTCAGCTCGCTTCTTCATCAATGATGTTTTTCGTCCAACAAATCGTCTTTGGCGGCCATCAAGTATTGTGCCATTGACCAGTAAGTAAGTACGGTTGCGACATACAGCGCAATGTATCCGACCCATACCATCCAATCGTCATAGCGCCAGATAAGTACCCAAAGGGCGAACATCTGAGAAACCGTTTTTACTTTACCAACCCAAGATACCGCAACACTTGCGCGTTTGCCGATTTCAGCCATCCACTCACGAAGCGCTGAGATGATGATCTCGCGAGCTATCATAGTCACGGCTGGGATAGTTATCCAAATAGAGTGGTAATGCTCTGTAATCAGGATAAGAGCCGTAGCGACCAACACTTTGTCAGCCACAGGGTCAATGAAGGCGCCGAAGCGAGACGTTTGCCCTAACTTACGAGCTAGCATGCCATCTAGCCAATCAGTGAAACCGGCTACCCAAAACACCATCGCAGCAGCGAAAGGAGCCCATTGATAAGGTAGATAGAAAACGACAACGAATACTGGGATCAAAAATAGTCTCAGTAAGGACAAAATGTTAGGTATATTCAAACGCATATTATTGGGCTCTTATTAATTGCGCTTTAATGGTGCGGGATTTTTACTATTGTTTCAATGCTTGATAAATGTTTTCTGCCAAAGAATGACTAATGCCCGGCACTTTGGCTATTTCTTCGACAGTTGCACGCTTAAGTTCTTGTAAGCCACCCATATATTTCAGCAAAGCTTGACGACGTTTAGGTCCTACCCCTTCAATTCCTTCCAAAGCACTGGTTCTGCGCGTTTTACCACGTTTCGCCCTGTGCCCTGCAATCGCATGATTATGGCTCTCATCACGAATGTGCTGGATAAGATGCAGCGCTGGTGCATCGCTAGGTAAATTAAACTCTTCACCTTCAAGGGTTACCAAAGTTTCTAAACCCGGTTTACGCGTCACGCCTTTCGCAATACCCATCATTCTTGGTCTAAACGGCCAATCACCCCAATATTGAGAAATGATCTCATGAGCGCGGTTTAGCTGACCTTTACCACCATCGATAAAGATGATGTCTGGGATCTTGTCGACATCGAGTTGCTTCGAATAACGTCTCTCAAGCGCCTGAGCCATCGCTGCATAATCATCGCCACCTGTAATGCCGGTGATGTTGTAACGACGGTACTCTGGTTTAACCGGGCCTTCTTGATTGAACACCACACACGACGCAATCGTGCTTTCACCCATGGTATGACTGATATCAAAACATTCCATGCGCTTGATAGCATCCATCGACAGCACTTCTTGGAGCTCTTTGAAGCGCTGATTAATCGTCATCTTGTGATTAATCTTGGTGGTAATAGCCGTCAATGCATTGGTATTAGACAATTTAAGGTAACGACCTCGAGTACCTGAAGGGTTGGTATTGAAGTGAATCTTACGACCCGCTACTTCACACAAGGCTTCTTGAATCGGTGTGACATCTTCCATCAAATCGGCATTGAGAATCAAACGGGTTGGGATGGTTCTCGCTTCACTATGCGCAAGATAGTATTGGCTTAAAAAGCTCGAAAAGACCTCTTCTCGCACCGTATTGTTGGGAATTTTAGGGAAATGGCTTCTACTGCCTAAAACCTTGCCTTGGCGAATCATCAAGATATGAATACACGCTACGCCATTCTCTTGAGCAAATCCCAACACGTCCATATCTTCCATTGAATCGTCAGATACGTATTGTTGTTCTTGCACACGTCGAATCGCTTGGATTTGATCACGGAAAGCGGCAGCTTGTTCAAAACGAAGCTCACGGCTTGCCTTGTCCATTTTGTCGATGAGCGTCTCAAGGACTAATTTGTCTTTCCCTTGCAGGAACAGACGAACGTAGTCGATAAGTTCACTGTACTCTTCATCAGAGATGATTGAGCTAACACATGGCGCAGCACAACGACCAATCTGATACATCAAACACGGGCGCGTTCTATTGGCATAAACCGTATCTTCACACTGGCGGGCAGGGAAAATCTTTTGGATTAGGTGTAGCGTCTCACGCACAGCGCCGGAATCAGGGTAAGGACCAAAGTATTCGCCCTTTTTCTTCTTAGCACCACGGTGCATCGACAAACGAGGATGCTTGTGACCGCTAATAAAAATATAAGGGTACGACTTATCATCACGCAAAAGTACGTTGTATTTAGGCAAGTACTGCTTGATGTAGTTGTGCTCAAGAATGAGCGCTTCTGTTTCCGTGTGCGTTACAGTGACATCGATCTTGTCAATATTACTAACTAGAGCGCGTGTTTTTTCACTGTCGACTTTTTTACGGAAATAACTGGAAAGGCGTTTTTTGAGGTTCTTAGCTTTACCGACGTAAATAACGGCAGCCTCGGCGTTATACATTCGATAAACGCCGGGCTGCTCTGTTACTGTCTTGAGGAATGAGACTGAGTCAAACAAGTTGGTCACTATACGATCTCAGTGTTAAAGGGTCTCAGTGTCTAACATTCCATGTCTAATCGCTAAATGCGTCAGCTCTACATCGCCACTGATATCCAGCTTACTGAACAAGCGGTAGCGGTAACTGTTGACTGTTTTAGGACTTAGATTGAGTTGTTCTGAAATATCCGTCACTTTCTGACCTTTGGTAATCATCATCATGATTTGAAGTTCACGTTCAGATAAGTCTGCGAATGGATTTTCAGACGCAGGCGAGAATTGGCTCAAAGCCATCTGCTGCGCAATTTCTGGTGAAATGTATCGTTGGCCACTATTAACCACTCGAATTGCATTTACCATTTCATCCGGACCTGCCCCTTTAGTAAGGTAACCAGCAGCTCCAGCTTGCATCACTTTCGTTGGAAACGGATTTTCCGTATGAACAGTTAAAACGATGATTTTAACATCAGGGTTGAAACGCAAGATCTTCTTGGTTGCTTCTAAGCCACCAATACCAGGCATATTCATATCCATCAAAATAACGTCAGTATTGTTAGTACGACACCATTTTGCAGCATCTTCACCGCTTTCAGCTTCCCCTGCTACGTTCATTCCACGGACGTCTTCAATAATACGTCGTATCCCTGTGCGAACCAGCTCGTGATCATCTACAAGGAAAACATTTATCAAACTTGTATCTCCACACTATTAATTGGCTCTGCAACCACTGTGTCATTTCATCTGTTTGAAACAATTAAACAAAGGAACAGTGGATCGCAGCATTGAGTACATCTTAACTTAATTACTAAAAAAAAGCTCTGTTGAATATGTGCTGAAACACGAACTTTAGCAAGTACTTATTAACAAATAAGCTAACTAAAACAACAAGCTTTTTCTAAAAATCAACCAGTTAAAACAACACCCAATAAAATTACATAAGATAAAGATATTTTCAATACCATTGAATAACCATTCGCGACAATTTCACTTATTTGCTTATAGAGTCCCGTTATTTGCCTCTACTAACTAGAATTTAGTTAGTATTTTTACTGCCTTTTGTGCGCAGAGGGTCGCTAGATGGTAGTATTCGATTCCCCATTTCAATAGGTTACTACATTGGATATTCAGCAAGGCTTTGTACTCACAAGACAAGCAAGAGATTTTTCAGGGCGCACACAAATCGACTTGTGGTTAAGCACCCCTCAAGGCCCTACTCTGCTGACGATTCAAAATGAAAAACCGGTATTTTTTGTCGCTCAATCTGACGTTGAGGCATGTCAGGCAATCGCAGCGAAAGAGTCGATCGATTGCCAATTTAAGCCTCTAGAATTAGCCACATTCGAGCAAACACCTCTCGCCGCGTGTTACACCTCACTGTCGAGAAGCAGCTTTGGTTTAGCGCAAGCCTTTCACAACGAAGAAATCCAAACCTTTGAAAGCGATATTCGACTCGCCGATCGATTCTTGATGGAACGTTTTATCAAGGGAAGTATTGAGTTCACCGGATCTGCTGTGCAAAAAAATCAGCATCGTCGAGTCTCAAACGCAAAATGCCGAGCAGGTGATTACTTACCCAGTCTATCTGTGGTCTCGCTTGATATTGAGTGTTCGGAAAAAGGCGTGCTTTATTCAATTGGCCTAGACAGCCCGATGGACAGCCAAGTAATCATGGTCGGCGAAGCACAACAAGCTGAAACCAATATCCAATGGGTTGCCAACGAGAAAGCGCTACTTGAAGCCATGATAGCTTGGTTCTCTGAATTTGATCCTGACATCATCATTGGCTGGAATGTTATCGACTTCGATTTTAGGCTGCTGCACAAACGTTCAGAATGGAACGAAGTGAAGCTCAACATCGGCAGAGACAACCAACCGAGCTTTTTCCGCAGTTCTGCTCAAAATCAGCAAGGTTTTATCACGATTCCGGGGCGCGTTGTCTTGGATGGTATTGATATGCTCAAGACAGCGACCTACCACTTCCGTTCTTGGTCTCTTGAGTCGGTATCGCAAGAGCTGCTTGGGGAAGGCAAAGACATCCATAACGTTCATGACCGTATGGATGAGATAAACCGAATGTTTAAGTTCGATAAACCCTCACTCGCTAAGTACAACCTTCAAGACTGCGTACTGGTAAACAGCATCTTCGAGCACACTCACCTACTCGACTTCGCGATTGAGCGCTCTCGATTAACCGGTGTTGAGCTGGATCGCGTTGGTGGCTCTGTTGCGGCCTTTACTAACTTATATCTGCCTCAAATCCACAGAGCGGGTTATGTCGCACCGAACTTAGAGCCAGAGAATTGGATTGCGAGCCCCGGCGGTTATGTGATGGATTCAATTCCCAATCTGTACGACTCGGTTTTGGTACTCGATTTTAAGAGCCTGTATCCATCGATCATTCGCTCGTTTCTGATTGACCCTATGGGACTAATTGAAGGGTTGAAGCTTGAACTAGGCCCAGCAGAAAACCAAGCCGTTGATGGCTTTCGAGGTGGGCAATTCCACCGCTCTAAACACTTCTTGCCCGAGATGATCGAAAACCTTTGGGCTGCACGTGATGTGGCGAAGAAGAACAACGAGAAAGCGTTCTCTCAGGCGATTAAGATCATCATGAACTCATTCTATGGTGTGTTAGGTTCGTCTGGTTGTCGTTTCTTCGATACCCGGTTAGCGTCTTCAATTACCATGCGTGGACATGAGATCATGAAGCAAACCAAGGTTCTGATCGAAGACAAAGGCTATCAAGTGATTTACGGCGATACCGATTCAACCTTCGTGTCTCTGAACGGCAGTTATGATCAGCAAAAAGCAGACGAGATCGGGAACACACTGGTCGCTTACATCAACGATTGGTGGACGAATCACTTAAAAGAGACCCACAACCTAACCTCAATACTCGAATTGGAATACGAGACTCACTATCGCAAGTTTCTAATGCCGACCATTAGAGGTTCAGAAACCGGCTCGAAGAAACGTTATGCCGGATTAATCACTCAAGGCGATAAAGAAAATATCATATTTAAAGGGCTTGAGAGTGCACGCACCGATTGGACACCTCTCGCACAGCAATTCCAACAAACCTTGTATGAGATGGTGTTTCACGATCAAGATCCAACCGACTACGTCAGACAGTTTGTTGATGAAACCTCTGCTGGCAAACATGATGATTTATTGGTGTATCAAAAGCGCTTACGCCGCAAATTACATGAATACCAAAAGAACATTCCGCCGCAGGTTCGCGCAGCTCGTATGGCCGATGAGATCAATGCTCAGTTAGGGCGCCCTCTTCAATACCAAAATAAAGGACGCATTGAGTATTTGATTACTCTGAGTGGCCCTGAGCCCAAGGAGTATTTAAAGAGTGGTATCGATTATCAGCACTATATCGACAAGCAAATCAAACCGGTTGCAGAAGCAATTTTGCCGTTTATAGGACTGGATTTTGAAAGAGTTAGCGGGCAGCAGCTAGGTCTGTTCTAGATTGAATCCTCTTCCAAAGTGGTCATTGAAGCAAAAAAGCAGAGAAGTGCTGTGTTACTCAGCCCGCTCTGCTTTTTAGTATTCATTGGGAGGTTACTAATCTCTATCCGATACGAAACTCAGTTTTTTGATATTGCTTAACCAGCCATTCCCCAAAACCATCAAGAATCCCTATTACCGAACGTTTAGGAATCGGTTTACCAGAAAGTAAAATGCCTAACCTGTGGATTTCGACGTCTTTATCTGGGTGATACTTCAAGAACTGTTGACCACACTCTATTGGGTCATCGAACCAATATTTGTCACGATACATCACCAGTGAGTAACTCGCCCGTAGAAGCTTCTTGGCAATAATCACCTGCGCAGCGACTTGTTGTTCTGGCGTTGTCGCTCGTGCGATCTTGTTGCGATACACCGCCAACCAGTTTTCCGCATCCATATTCCAGTGCTTAGCGATTTCCCAACTTGTTTCAAAATCACCATAGCAGTCTGATAAGTCTTCACCATGCACACACACGGCTAAATGCTTGAGCATAAAACCCCAAGTGAAGATATTGTCGAAATCGACTATCTCACTCACTAAGGTAGTTTTTATCGCCACTTGAGTTACCTGAGGGAAGCTCTTTTGGAAACGCCATTTGATGGTGTTCAACAAAGTGGTTCGTTGGTCAGGAAACGGTCGATGGGTCACCACAACCACATCTAGATTGGAGCGACCGAAGACGGCTTGCTTACGAGCCACACTGCCATAAATATAAATACTGTGCAGATTAGATCCTAACCCACCTTTTAGAAAGGTAATCAGATCGTTAACCACAGGTTGAAATTCAGGTTGAAAAGGCTGTGTTGGGTCAATAACGGGTAGCTGCATAGGTCGTTTCGGTAAATAAAATAATGATTTAACTATAACTCTATGATCGCCTAGGTGACTTTATGATTCAAGCTATTCCTATTTATAGCATCTCCGAGATATAATCAGCGGATAGACCCACTAAGGACAAACACAAAATGCCTAGAGCAAGTGAAATTAAAAAAGGTTTTGCTATCACAGTAGAAAGCAAAACAGTGATCGTTAAAGATATCGAAGTAACAACACCAGGCGGCCGTGGCGGCCAAAAGATTTACCGCTTCCGTGGTAACGATGTAGCAACTGGCGTTAAAACTGAAGTTCGCCACAAGGCTGACGAAATTGTTGAAACTATTGACGTAACTAAGCGTGCAGTAATGTTCTCTTACGTTGATGGCAACGAGTACATCTTCATGGACAACGAAGATTACACACAATTCATCTTCAACGGTGAGACTATCGAAGACGAACTACTGTTCATCAACGAAGAAACTCAAGGCATGTACGCGATCCTTATCGACGGCAACGCTGCAACGCTTGAGCTACCAACATCTGTTGAACTAGTTATCGAAGAGACTGATCCTTCAATCAAAGGTGCATCAGCGTCTGCTCGTACTAAGCCTGCTCGTCTTTCTACAGGTCTTACTATTCAAGTACCTGAATACATCGCGACTGGCGACAAAGTAGTAGTAAACACTGCTGAACGTAAATACATGAACCGCGCAAGCTAAGATACTTATTATGACCGAAGCTAACGACCTAATGTCTTATGACGACGCAATTGACACTGCATACGACATCTTCCTAGAGATGGCACCTGACAACCTAGAGCCTGCAGACGTGATTCTTTTCACTGCTCAGTTTGAAGATCGTGGCGCAGCAGAGCTTGTTGAAACTGGCGATGATTGGGTTGAACATGTTGGCTTTGAAGTCGACAAAGAGATCTACGCTGAAGTGCGCATTGGTCTTGTGAATGAAGCTGATGACGTTCTAGACGACGTATTTGCTCGCATGTTAATCAGCCGTGATCCAGAACATAAGTTCTGTCACATGCTGTGGAAACGTGACTAATACCGCTGTTGACGCTCATCAGCATGAGTAAACAAGTATTCATGTAAGCGAGTTAAAAGTTAGCCGAGCCCATTGCTCGGCTATTTTTATCACGCCATTTCTCATCATGATTACTCACTTTCATCATCAACGTTAGATTCACTGATTATGACCAAAGCAAAAACAGACACACAATCAAAAGGCTATGCCTGCATTGGCCTAGTTAACCCAAAGACGCCTGAAAACGTAGGCTCTGTAATGCGAGCTGCTGGCTGCTACGGCGCCAACTCTGTGTTTTACACTGGCACACGCTACGACCATGCGCGAAAATTCCATACCGACACCAAAGAAAAGCACTTAGCCCTGCCTTTGATTGGTGTTGAAGAGCTGAAAGATATTATTCCAGTAGGCTGCGTGCCGGTTGCTGTTGATCTGATTGAAGGTGCTAAGCCTCTACCTGATTACAAGCACCCACCACGCGCGTTTTACATTTTTGGCCCAGAAGATGGCACGCTAAAGAAAGAGATCACAGATTTCTGTCGTGAGACGATTTACGTTCCGACCAACGGCTGCATGAACCTAGCAGCATCAGTGAATGTAGTGCTTTACGACCGATTAGCGAAAGGCGATAACTTCTCGAATCATAAGTAAATAGAACGAGATACGAGATGCGAAAAGATTTATAGATACGTGTAAACGAGATAAGAGATGCGAAGAGCATGCTTACTGCCGATTATGGCAGTATGTTTTCGATACTCGATTACTCGCATCCCGAATCTTTTATTTCTTCTAGACGTAAAAAAACCTGCTCAATGAGCAGGTTTTTTAGTATTCAGTGCTTTTAGCTAATGAAGCTTTACGCGCAATAAATTACGTAATTACTGACGTGTTCTTGGCTTAGCTGGTTTAGCCGGACGACCGTTGTTCAGTTTAGGCTTACTTTTGTTAGCCTGAGGTTTGCCTTTGTTTGCAGCTGGAGCGCTACGACCTGAATCAGGTGTTGTAGTACCGCGAGTTGCAGGCTTCTTACGCTTAGTTTGGTTGCTACGGCCTTTTGGTGCGTTTGCACGCTCTTCGTGACGCTTAACAGCGCGACGAATTTTTTGGCTACGAGAACGCTCACGCTTACGAGAAGTGTTTGAAGGATCAAGATCCAACAGTGTCTCTTTCTCAGGCTTAAGCTCAACAAGCTCACGCAAGTAGTTAACTTCTTGAAGATCTAGCTCTTTCCAACCGCCACGAGGCAGTTTCTTATCAAGGTAGATATCACCGTAACGTACACGTTTCAGGCGGCTTACTGTTGTTTCTTGTGATTCCCAAAGACGACGAACTTCACGGTTACGACCTTCGTTAATCGCTACATAGAAAGTATGGTTCATACCTTCACCACCAGCGTAAACCACATCTTCAAAACGAGCCATGCCGTCTTCTAGTTGTACGCCACGAGTAACGTTTTTAACTTTCTGCTCAGTCACTTCACCGAATACACGTACTAGGTACTCACGTTCAACCTGACGGCTTGGGTGCATTAGACGGTTTGCAAGCTCACCATCAGTAGTGAAAAGCAAAAGGCCTGATGTGTTTGCATCAAGACGACCAACTGAAATCCAACGAGAACCACGGATCTTAGGTAGACGATCGAAAACAGTACGGCGGCCTTCAGGATCGTGACGAGTACAAAGCTCACCTTCAGGTTTGTAGTAAGCAAGTACACGACAAACCACTTCTTCAGAAGCCTTGCCTGAAACAGTATGGCCATCGATACGGATCACTGAGTTCTCGTCTTCAAGACGCTCGCCCAGTTTCGCAACTTGACCGTTAACACTTACACGACCAGATTTGATTAAACCTTCTAGTTCACGACGAGAACCGTGACCAGCTCGCGCTAAAACCTTCTGTAATTTTTCGCTCATTTACTCTTTTCTACCTAATTGTCGTCTTCACAGACGTCGAATGAATTTTTCGCGACCAAATCGCGGTCGCGTATTATCGCAAATAACCTGCCAAAAAGCACTTGTTATTTACTGTGGCAGGTTTGCTGTATCGTTACAGACTGTTAATCAGTAAAGCGATTATTCAAACGGCGCAGGATCGCCAGCACCACGACGTAGAACCACGGCATCATCGTCACTGAAGTCAATAACCGTCGTCGGTTGCTCACCTAAGTAACCGCCATTCAAAATCACATCAACCGCATGCTCTAGGCTGTCACGAATTTCTTCTGGATCCGACTCTGTAGTCTCGTTACCCGGAAGAATCAGAGACGTCGACATCAGTGGTTCGCCCATCGCTTCCAACAGGTCGAGTGCAATCTTGTTGTCTGGGACACGAATACCAATCGTTTTACGCTTGGCGTTCATCAAACGCTTTGGCACTTCTTTAGTTGCTTTAAAGATAAACGTGTAAGCACCTGGCGTGTGTGCTTTCAGCAGACGGAAAGCCACGTTATCAACGCGTGCATACAGTGATAACTCAGAAAGATCACGGCATAACAAGGTGAAATTGTGCTTGTCATCGATGCGACGAATTTTACAGATACGTTCAAGTGCTTGTTTGTTTTCAAGCTGACAGCCCAGCGCATAACCGGAATCTGTTGGATAAACCACAACGCCGCCATTGCGAATAATCGCAACCGCTTGAGTAATTAAGCGTGCTTGTGGGTTATCTGGGTGTACATAAAAAAACTGGCTCATTGTTGATCCTCGTTATCGAATCTCTCGACTCTATCATCAGAAGGAGCTGGCTCACCTAAAGACTATTCAGATGGTGAAACCGTTTGAAACTCCCAATCTTTCCATACTTCTTCGACCCCAGAAGGTAGCCAGAGATTGCGTCCAAGTTCCATCCACGGAGATGGGTAATGGAAATCACTGCCTTGGGAGGCTAATAGTTTGTATTGTATAGCATAATCCGCGAGTGTGCGTCTTTCTTGTTGCGCTTGCTGAGGTTGAGCGACTTCCATCGCATCCCCTTTCGCTTCAACAAATGCCGCTAGCAGGCGCTTAACCCACTTGGCTGTAAGGCCATATCGCCCAGGGTGAGCGAGCACGGCTTGTCCACCAGCAGCATGAATAGCCGTGACAGCATCACTCATTGAACACCACGTTGGCGGCACATAACCTGGGTTATTGCGAGTAAGAAACTTTTTAAACACCTGCTGCATGGTTTTTGCGTAGCCGTTATCGACTAACCACTTAGCAAAGTGAGCGCGAGTAATAGGCGCATCACCCGCAATCAATTTAACTTCTTCTAGTACCCCTTCACGAGTCGTTTTCTCAAGACGTTGAGCAATCATCTCTGCACGTCCAATGCGGTGTTGCTTCTGTTGCTCAATGAGCGCTTTAAGCTCTGGTGACTCAGGATCAACGTTTAACCCAACAATATGGATATCTTTGTTTTGCCAAACAGTCGAAATCTCAATGCCGTTGATCAGCTGAATAGGAAGATTGTTATCAGCAATATAGTTGCGTGCTTCAGCAAGCCCATCAGTCGTGTCATGATCTGTAATCGCTAGCGCTTCGATGTTAAAGCCAAGCGCTCGGTCAATTAGCTCAGGTGGAGTAAGTCGGCCATCTGAGGCTGTTGTATGACTATGTAGATCAATTCTCATATATTCTTTTTCATTGTTTTCAATTTTTATCGTTATATTTGTGTCAACACACTTGACCCGCAAGCAGAAAACTAGTTAACTAGTACACAAATACGAAGTATCACATTTGATAGGTTCACCATGTTACAAGAATTTAACCAAAACCATAAAGATAAAGTTTTAGAACTTTCTTCAGTAGAAGCAAGTTCAGAGCTTAATTGGTGGCGCACTTGGACAAGTTCTTGGTGGGCTAACGTGTACTTCTAGTTAAACAGTTTGTTTATAAAAAAGTTATCACTAAGCCCGCTTTAATAGCGGGCTTTTTAATTTGTCGAACATCTCACATTCAACTGACTAACAAATCATCGAATTGACCATATTCTAGATTGGGTGAAAGGTATCTTTATGCGACTATGTACGGCAGGAAATTTAAAGAATCATAAAGGAGGTCTTGTGAACAAGGCCATTGAAATCAAAAAGCTGGGAACCATTGAGGTCATCAATTCCTCAGTTCCTTACTCGCAAGATCCAACCAGCGTTTTTCATACTTTGTGTGAAAACAAAACTGATAGTCTTTTGTTGGAATCTGCCGAGATTGAATCTAAACAGAACCTGACAAGCCTACTCCTTATCGACTCTGCTGTTCGCATCGTATGTCGCGGACATGAAGTAACCTTTCAAGCATTGACTGAAAACGGTCAAGCGCTTATCGAACATCTCACTCAAAACGTGAAAGCAGAAATTAAATCTGACCTTACTGATAACGTTTTGACGCTGACTTTTATCGAACCAAGCAACGAATTAGACGAAGACTCACGTTTAAGAGAAGCCTCTTCATTCGATGCACTGCGTTTGGTTCAGCACAGCTTTGAGCAAGACGCGGATAACAAACACGCATTATTCATGGCGGGCTTATTCGCTTACGACATCGTGGCAAACTTTGAGCCACTAGGTGATGCTGAAGCAACCAACAATTGTCCTGACTTTGTCTTCTATGTAGCTGAAACACTATTGCGTTTCGATCACCAAGAGAACGAAGGCCTACTTCACGCGAGCTTATTTGCTCAAGATGACAACATCAAAGCGCAATTAACTGACCGTCTAGCCGACATTCAAACTCAGTGTCAGTCCCTGAAAGCCATCACTGAAGTAACGCCGTTAGACAACGTTGAAGCTGTACCTAGCGTTTCAGATGAAGACTTCTGCCAAACGGTTCGTGATTTAAAAGAGTACGTAGTTAAAGGCGATGTATTCCAAGTGGTACCTTCACGCCGCTTCACTCTACCTTGCCCTGCCCCACTGGCGGCTTATAAAGAACTCAAACAAAGCAACCCAAGCCCTTACATGTTCTACATGCAAGACGAGCTGTTTACTCTGTTCGGTGCATCTCCAGAAAGCGCGCTGAAATACGAGACAGAAACCAACCAAATCGAGATCTACCCGATTGCAGGTACTCGTCGTCGTGGTAAGCGCCCTGACGGTCAAATCGATTTCGACCTAGACAGCCGTATCGAGCTTGAACTGCGTACCGACAAGAAAGAAAACGCCGAGCACATGATGCTAGTTGACCTAGCGCGTAACGATGTGGCACGTATTGCCGAAGCTGGCACTCGCCACGTAGCAGACTTACTGAAAGTAGACCGCTACAGCCATGTAATGCACTTGGTTTCTCGTGTTGTTGGTCAGCTCCGTGAAGACTTAGATGCTCTACACGCTTACCAAGCTTGTATGAACATGGGTACGCTAACGGGCGCACCAAAAATCCGCGCAATGCAGCTTATTCGTGACGTAGAAAAAACGCGTCGTGGTAGCTACGGTGGTGCAGTCGGTTATCTAACCGGTGAAGGGACTCTAGATACTTGTATCGTAATTCGCTCTGCTTACGTTGAAGATGGCGTAGCACAAGTACAAGCTGGCGCTGGTGTGGTATTCGATTCAGACCCACAAGCAGAAGCCGATGAAACTCGCGGCAAAGCACAAGCGGTTATCTCAGCGATTCAAGCAGCTCATACTAAGAACCTAACAAATAAGAAGGAGTCGTAATCATGGCTGATATTGTATTCATCGATAACTTCGACTCGTTCACTTACAACCTTGTAGACCAATTTCGTTCATTAGGTCACAGCGTAAAAATTTACCGTAACAACATTCCTGCAAAAGTAGTTGAAGCGGCGATCAACGAACTAGACAACCCTGTTGCACTGCTTTCACCAGGCCCTGGCGCTCCAGCAGATGCGGGCTGTATGCCAGAGCTGATTCAGCTTCTAAAAGGTAAAGTGCCAATGATTGGTATTTGCTTAGGCCACCAAGCGATTGTTGAAGCCTATGGCGGCACCGTTGCAGGCGCTGGCGAAATCATTCATGGTAAGGTGTCGATGATGGAACACCAAAACCATGCGACTTACCAAGGCTTACCTTCGCCATTGGCTATCGCTCGCTACCACTCTTTAGTGGCAACGCATGTATCTGATAGCCTAACGGTGACCGCTGAAGTAGATGATTTGGTGATGTCTGTGGTTCAAGAACAAGACAAGGTGTGTGGATTCCAATTCCACCCTGAATCAATTATGACGACCTACGGTGCAACGCTTCTAGCAAACGCTATCGAATGGGCTCTTGAGAAAAAGACGATATAGGAAACGATCATGGAAAAGATTAATAAACTTTACGAACAGCAGTCTCTTACTCAAGAAGAAAGCCAACAGTTATTTGATGTAATCATCAAGGGTGAACTAGACCCAATCTTGATGGCTTCTGCGCTAACTGCACTGAAAATCAAAGGCGAAACGCCCGATGAAATTGCAGGCGCAGCAAAAGCACTACTTGCGAATGCAAACCCGTTCCCGCGCCCTGATTACGATTTCGCAGACATCGTAGGTACAGGTGGCGACGGTCACAACACCATCAATATCTCGACGACTTCTGCATTTGTTGCCGCAGCGTGTGGCTTAAAAGTCGCGAAGCACGGTAACCGCAGCGTATCGAGCAAATCAGGCTCTTCTGACTTACTGGATTCGTTCGGTATCAACCTAGCGATGACAGCTGAAGACACACGTACGGCTGTTGATGAACTTGGCGTAGCATTCCTATTTGCTCCGCAATATCACGTTGGTGTACGTCACGCGATGCCGGTTCGTCAAACAATGAAAACGCGCACTATCTTCAATATTCTTGGCCCACTGATTAACCCTGCTCGCCCTAACATCGAGCTAATGGGTGTTTACAGCAAAGAGCTGGTACGCCCTATAGCAGAAACCATGCTGAAAATGGGCATAAAGCGTGCAGCTGTTGTGCACGGTAGCGGCCTAGATGAAGTAGCGATTCACGGCGAGACTATCGTTGCTGAGATTAAAGATGGCAAGATTCACGAGTACACAGTGACTCCGGCTGACTTTGGTTTGAACACTCACCCTCTTGAAGCGATTAAGGGCGGCGAGCCAGAAGAGAACAAAGCCATCACAACTGATATCCTGACGGGTAAAGGCACTGATGCTCAAGTTGGAGCAGTGGCAGTCAACGTAGCTCTGCTGATGCGTCTATTTGGTCACGAAGACCTAAAAGCCAACGCTCAGCAAGCGATTGACGCGATGAACTCTGGCAAAGCGTACGAGCTTGTACATAAGCTTGCTGCACACGCCTAACGAACGACGAATTGAGACAAAGAACATGACACAGACTACCGATAAACTGTCGACCCACGTTTCAGTCAAAGAAGCTGAAATGGCGGAAGTATTAGCAAAAATCGTTCGTGATAAATACCAATGGGTTGAAGCGCGTAAGCAGACTCAACCATTAGACGAGTTTAAAGCGTCACTAACTGCAACAGACCGCAGCTTTTATGACGCTCTGAGCGGAGAACAAACGGTTTTCATCACTGAATGTAAAAAGGCCTCTCCGTCAAAAGGTTTAATCCGTGACGAGTTTGACCTCGACTACATTGCGTCTGTTTACAACAACCACGCAAACGCGATTTCTGTGCTGACAGACGAGAAGTACTTCCAAGGTGACTTTGAGTTTTTACCTAAAGTTCGCAGCATTGCTAAGCAGCCTATCCTGTGTAAAGACTTCATGGTTGATACCTACCAAGTGTATCTAGCTCGTCATTACTCAGCTGATGCTATCTTGCTAATGCTATCGGTATTAGATGACGAAGAGTACAAAGCGCTGGCGGAAGTCGCTCACTCACTCAACATGGGTGTATTGACCGAAGTCAGCAACGAAGAAGAGCTTCACCGTGCAGTCGCTCTAAACGCTAAGGTGATCGGCATTAACAACCGTAATCTTCGTGACCTTTCGACTGATTTGAACCGTACTAAAGAGTTGGCGCCGCTGATTCGCGAACTGGCTCCAAACGCAGTTGTGATTTCAGAGTCTGGTATCTACACTCACCAACAAATTCGTGACCTTTCAACGTTTGCAGATGGCTTCCTAATCGGTAGCTCTCTAATGGCAGAGAAGAACCTCGAGCTTGCGGTACGCAAAGTAACACTGGGTGAAAACAAGGTGTGTGGTTTAACTCACTCTGACGATGCAGCAAAGGCTTATCAAGCTGGTGCGGTATTCGGTGGTCTGATATTCGTTGAAGCATCTAAGCGTCATGTGGATATCGAAGCGGCTCGTTTGACTATGAGCGGCGCACCTTTGAACTACGTGGGTGTGTTCCAAAACCACAGCGTTACTGACGTTACGAAAACGGTTTCTGAGCTAGGCCTGTTCGCTGTGCAATTGCACGGTGATGAGTCTCAAGCGTTTGTCGATGAGCTAAAACAGTCACTACCTGAAAGCGTTGAGATTTGGAAAGCTTACGGTGTTTCTCCCGATGCTGAGAGCTCGCTACCAGAATTACTGGAAAGCAACGTGACTCGTCACCTGCTAGATACTAAAGTGGGTTCTCAAACTGGTGGCACAGGCCAAGTGTTCGATTGGAACCTAATCAACAACCAAAGCGCAATCATGTTGGCGGGTGGCCTAAACCCAGAAAATGCTAACCAAGCCGCTAAGTTGGGTTGCTTAGGATTAGACCTAAACTCTGGCGTTGAATCCGCTCCAGGAAAAAAAGACGCAGACAAACTGCAACGTGCTTTTGCAGCGATTCGCAATTACTAGTCCAACCTCGGCGCTAGAAATTAGAAAGCAGAAACTAAAAACATATTTGTGAGCTTTGCCTTTTGCGAAGCTCAAACAAGATTAAATGACTTGGTGTGAATACACATCAGTAGAATTGAAGGAATAACACAATGGCTAAACTCGATGCCTACTTTGGTGAATACGGTGGTCAATACGTACCGCAGATCCTAGTGCCAGCACTAGACCAACTTGAACAAGCATTTATCGATGCACAAGCCGATCCTGAGTTCCGCAGCGAATTCATGACGCTTCTTCAAGAGTACGCTGGTCGTCCAACGGCGCTAACGCTAGCACGCAACCTAACAAAAGGTACAAAAACCAAACTGTACCTAAAGCGTGAAGATCTGCTTCACGGCGGTGCTCACAAGACAAACCAAGTTCTTGGTCAGGCATTGCTAGCAAAACGTATGGGTAAGCAGGAAATCATCGCTGAAACTGGGGCAGGCCAACACGGTGTGGCAACGGCTCTAGCGTGTGCTCTACTAGGTCTTAAGTGTCGTGTATACATGGGTGCAAAAGACGTTGAACGTCAAAGCCCGAACGTGTTCCGTATGAAGCTAATGGGCGCAGAGGTTATCCCTGTTCATTCTGGCTCTTCAACGCTAAAAGATGCATGTAACGAAGCGCTACGTGACTGGTCGGCAACTTATGAAGACGCGCACTACCTATTGGGTACTGCAGCGGGCCCTCACCCATTCCCAACGATTGTTCGTGATTTCCAACGCATGATTGGTGAAGAAACGAAGAACCAGATTCTAGCGCGTGAAGGTCGCCTTCCTGATGCGGTTATCGCTTGTGTCGGCGGTGGTTCAAACGCTATCGGTATGTTCGCAGATTTCATTGAAGAAGAGTCTGTACGCCTAATCGGTGTAGAGCCTGCTGGTAAAGGTATTGATACCGACCAACACGGCGCACCACTTAAACACGGTAAAACAGGTATTTTCTTCGGTATGAAAGCACCACTGATGCAAGATGAGAACGGCCAAGTAGAAGAGTCTTACTCTGTATCTGCGGGTCTAGATTTCCCATCAGTGGGTCCTCAACACGCGCACCTAAATGCCATTGGCCGTGCTGAATACGACAACGTGACCGATGACGAAGCGCTAGAAGCGTTCCAATTGATTGCACGTAAAGAAGGTATTATCGCAGCGCTAGAGTCATCTCATGCTTTGGCTCATGCTGTTAAAATGGCTCATGACGACCCAGAGAAAGAACAGCTATTAGTCGTTAACTTATCTGGCCGTGGTGACAAAGACATTTTCTCTGTACACGACATTCTTAAAGAGAAAGGAGCATTATAATGGATCGCTATCAATCACTCTTCACTCGCTTAGCTGAAAAGAATCAGGGCGCATTTGTACCATTCGTAACGGTTGGCGATCCTACCCCTCAGCAGTCTCTTAAGATCATGGAAACACTCGTTGAAGCGGGTGCTGATGCACTTGAACTTGGTATTCCATTCTCAGATCCGCTTGCAGATGGCCCGACAATCCAAGGTGCAAACATTCGTGCGTTAGATTCAAAAGTAACGCCAGATGTGTGTTTTGATCTTATTGGTCAAATTCGTGCTAAATACCCAGATCTGCCAATCGGCCTACTGATGTACGCAAACTTGGTGTACGCACGTGGTATCGAGAACTTCTACGAGCGTTGTGCGAATGCAGGTATCGATTCAGTATTGATTGCTGATGTACCAACCAACGAGAGTGGCGAGTTTGTTGCTGCAGCTAAGAAGTTTGGTATTCACCCAATATTTATTGCTCCACCAACAGCAAGTGATGAGACGCTTCAATCGGTTTCTGAGCTAGGTGGTGGTTACACTTACCTACTTTCTCGTGCTGGCGTAACGGGTGCAGAAACCAAAGCAAACATGCCTGTGACAGCCCTACTTGACCGTTTGAACAAGTTTGATGCGCCACCAGCACTGCTTGGTTTCGGTATCTCTGCTCCTGAGCAAGTAAAAGAAGCCATCGAAGCTGGCGCTGCTGGTGCTATCTCTGGCTCTGCGGTTGTGAAAATCATTGAAAACAACGTTGAACAACCAGAAGCAATGCTTAAAGCACTTGCTGAATTTGTTACGCCAATGAAAGCGGCAACGCAAAAATAATAAATAGGCTCCCACTAGTGCGATAATTAGCGCTGTGGGAGTTTTTCTCCGAGAACACGTCCAAACCCTCTCAATTGTTAAATTTCTGACAAAAACAACACCTCATACAAACCTGTAGCACACCTATAATACCCCACCAAAACATCACCACCATTTATAAAAATAATGACAAATCAAAAAGCAAACGTTTGCTTTAGTGTGAAAAATCATCAAATGACATTTGATTACTGCTTTTTGGTGTTCTTTCATCTCTGCTCATATTGATAAATGTAAAAGATACGTGTAAAACTTCTCGCGAAATATTAATCCAATGGTACATCGTACATTGGTGAGTAGTTCTGGGATTTTTATATTTAGTAGCACAGAGGTTATGGAAGTGTTAAAAGAAAAGAGTTTACTAAGCAACATCGGCGTTCAAGTCGTTATTGCAATGATCATCGGTACCCTAGTCGGTGCGATGATGGGTGACAGCGCAACTATGTTCGCTCCACTGGGTGCTATCTTCATCAATTTGATCAAGATGCTGGTTATCCCTCTAGTCGCGGTTGCCCTAATTTCAGGTGCTGCTGGTCTAGGCAACAGCTCATCAGCAGGTAAAGTGGGCGTGACCACTCTAGGTTACTTTGCACTAACGTCTGCACTTGCTGTAGCACTAGCGCTAGTAATGGGTGAAATATTCGAACCAGGTCGTGGTATCGATGTTTCTGGCGTTGAAGGCATGTTCTCTTCTGAATACGCTGCGAAAGGTGAACTTCCAACGTTCTGGGCAACCATCACAGGCATGATCCCGACCAACGTTTTCCAATCACTGAATGAAGCAAACATTCTGCAAATTCTAGTTTTCTGCTTATTCTTCGGTATTGCGATTTCTAAACAAGCGAAAGAGAAACGTGACCCTATCATCAATGGCGTAAACGCGATTGTTGACGCTATGGTTTGGATGATCAACAAGGTTATGATCATTGCACCACTAGGCGTATTCGGCCTAATGGCAGAAGCTGTGGGTACATTCGGCTTTGGCGCACTTATGGTTGTGTTCAAACTGTTCGTTGTCTACATCGCTGCGATTCTGATCTTCGGCTTTGTTGCTTACCCGCTAATGATTCAAATCTTCACTAAGACTTCTGCTAAGAAGTTCCTAGTGGCAATGAAGAAGCCTCAAGCGGTTGCACTATCAACAGCCTCTTCAATGGCGACACTGCCAGTAACAATGGAAACGGTAGAGAAAGAACTTGGCGTTCGTAACTCTACGGCTTCATTCGTTCTGCCACTTGGTGCGACGATCAACATGTCTGGTAACGCAATTTACTACGGCCTAGTTGCTATCTTCTTCGCACAGCTGTTCAACATCGACCTGTCTATGGGCGCTTACATTGCTATCATCGTAACGTCGACTCTAGGCGCAGTTGGTCAAGCAGGTGTTCCAGGTCCTTCTTTCCTAGTGGTTGCGGTTCTTCTAGCAGCTGGTATCCCTATTGAAGGTCTACCTCTGTTGTTCGCTCTAGACCGTATCTTCGACATGATCCGTACTGCTCTAAACATCACTGGTGATGCAGCATGTGCAGTCATCGTTGATTCTCTAATCGAAGACGAAGCGAAAGAAGCTGAGCTACAAAAACAGCAAGCGTAATATTAAGCTTCAGTTTGATTGATAAATAAAACCGCCTTCATGAGGCTAATGCCGATCAGTTAAAG
>NZ_JBFRLK010000009.1:0-1259 GCF_041469805.1 Vibrio sp. 10N.286.48.C11
TTCTGACCATGCGCCGTGACTGATACATTCAAATATTGGTAACAGCCAGACATCCACATTTTTTGCCGCTTTAAACAATGAGACCGATGGCATTATCTGAAGCGCAATACTACGCCTAATGATCAGCGCAAGTAAACTGGCCCAGATGAGCCCATCAACGATGGCCTTTTGTGCGGTGACAAATCGTTGCCAGTTGGTGTGAGACTTTAACTCTTTAAAAAGCAGTTCCACCTGCCATCGACAGCGGTAGATCGCCATGATGTCATCGGCAGTAAAGGTGTCTGAAGGTAAGTTAGTTATCCAAATGCAGAATCGTTTTTCTTCAGCAAACCATCGTCGCACGACTCTAAACTCTTGTTTACCTCGACGGACTTTTAGGTCAAGGACCTGCGAACGGTTGGTACCTCGAGTAATGTCTTTCAGCTTCTTCCCTTCTAGCTTAGGCAGCAGTCGCCCCTTGCCGTTCCTTGCCTCAATAATCATAGGGTTCAGAGACTTAGCACCTCGGACAATATAGAATCCGCCATGCTGTTCAAGCTCTCGAAAGAAGTGGAAATCAGGATACCCTGCGTCAGCTAACAGCAATTTGTTGTTCATCGTTTTGGGCTCAGGTAAAAAATCTCTTTCTGATGCCGTATCAGCGCTGATGTTCATCGCGACTGGAGAAAAGCTTTTCAACGACATTGTCATATGACATTCAACCGCTGCAGGGTTACGTTTAAATCGACTCGGATAAACATCCGCCAGGTCACGATGGATGTGGAAAGAGCTGCCATCTTGAAGCAGTACATCATCAAAGGTGTCGAGCTTATTTGGTAGACCGACATTCTGCTGGCGAGCAAATTGAGCTATTGCTCGCATAACAAGTTGCCGCATGAAATTAGGAAACTCATTTTTCCTCAACTGGTTATGGTAAGGCTTGTATGCCACGGCACCTTCAGGGCTCAAGCACATCCCATTGAATTGTCGCAGTAAATCCGCAATGGAAGTGCAGTTTCCTTTGCTTAACGCGGCCACTAAGCTAATGACTAGCTGCTCGGGTAATATCGCCCGACACCGTTTCATCAGGCCTGTACTTTTCGCCATTTTTTGGAGGGTGTCAGCATTAAAGAATTGCTTAAATTGCTTCTGTAAGGAGATAATCGTCATCGGCTTCACTATTGATGTAGGTAGTTTGTTTGGCGACGATTATCTGATCATAAATGAAGCCTTTTTTCTATCTAAATAAACAAGTTAGCTCTTAAGATCCTGTCTATGTA
>NZ_JBFRLK010000010.1:0-137464 GCF_041469805.1 Vibrio sp. 10N.286.48.C11
TTTACTTTAATTGGTATTAACCTACTTAAAGAGTTCTGGATACCCACAACAAGGCTTTCGACTACTCAAATACTCGCGGTATCAAATATCGATATAATCTCTATGTTCCACGCATACCTTTCAACGATAACTTCAGTGAGGGAATTGGCGAGTTTGACTTTCATTAGGTATAAAAAAGGCCACCTAAAGTAGGCGGCCTTGGTTGATCTATTTAGATATTAATCTAGCTCTTTCTCTGCTTGTTTTGCTTTCTCTATCATAGGAGTGATAGTTGAGCCTTGAACCAGAATAGAGAACACAACAACGGCGTATGTCATGACAAGGATTATCTCTTTAACATCGATTGCTTTGTCTTCAATTACCCAGATACCTGAAGGGATTGAAAGTGCCATGGCTAGTGCTAAGCCACCGCGTAAACCACCCCAAGTTAGAATCTTAATCGACCACGGGTTGTAAGTTCTAAAGCGTTTAAATCCGATGTAAGACAAGAAAACACTCAAGTAACGTGCACTCAATACTAGAGGGACTGCGAAAGCCATTAAGATCCAATCTTCTTGGTGGAATTTGAATAACAGCATCGACATACCAATTAGTAGGAATAATACGCCGTTTAAGAATTCATCTATCAATTCCCAGAAATGATCTAAGTGATCTTCACTCTCTTTTGAGAATCCGATAAAGCGAGTCCAGTTACCAATCATGATACCTGAGACCACCATCGCTAATGGTCCTGATACATGTAGAACTTCAGCAAACGCATAACCAGCAGTTGGAATGCCGATGGTTAATAGCAACTCCATCGAGTGGTCGTCGGTGTTGCTGATTAGGTAATGGAATACAAGACCTAAAACAAAACCGTAGACGATGCCGCCAATTGCCTCTTGAACGAATAGCATGGTCACACTACCGACGGTTGGCGCTTCTGTGCCGAATGCGATAGTAAATAGGGTTACGAAGATAACTAAGCCAAAACCATCGTTGAATAGAGATTCTCCCTCGATTTGAGTAGAGATTCTTCTGGGAGCGTCGAGTTTCTTTACTATTGCTAGCACGGCGATGGGATCGGTTGGAGAGATTAGCGAGCCAAAGAGTAGGCAGTAAATCAGATCAAATTGAATACCGATGAACTGGCAAAACCCGTACAGCACAAAACCGATAAAGAATGTTGAAAACAACGTAGCACCTAACGCGAGTACAGTTATTTCCCATTTCTGGTCTTTTAAATTTGGTAACTTAATCCCCAAACCGCCTGCAAATAGTAAGAATCCTAATATCCCTTTTAGAAGGAAATCTTCAAAATTGATACTGGCAACGGTCTCTGAGGCAATGTCTGCCAATTGGAACCAATTATTTTGTCCCGCAATGATAATCAATAGAGATAACATCATTGAGCCAGCTGTAATGGCGATGGTTGTCTGCATTTTACCAATTTTTGTATTCACGAAAGCAATAAGCATGGCTGCAGCGGACAAGAAGCATAAGGTGTAATAGACCGACATTGGGATTCCAACATGTAACAAAGTATGAATATGAATTTTCGTTGTCTCATGCTCAAATAGCAAACATTTTTTTGTCATGACTCAGTAATCAATTTCCTTTTTTAGACGTCTAGACTCCTTTTTAATGTGTGATAGGATGGAGGGATAATTAAAGGAATGAGGTTGTACCGTGGGAAGTAATGTAAGGCAAAAGATTGACGCTCTGTTGAAGCAACGAATTTTACTGATTGATGGTGGCATGGGCACCATGATTCAGGATTATAAATTGGAAGAGCAAGACTATCGTGGTGAACGCTTTGCTGATTGGCACAGTGACTTGAAGGGCAACAATGACCTTTTAGTTCTTACACAGCCTAAGCTTATCAAAGATATCCATATGGAGTATTTGGAAGCTGGGGCTGACATCCTCGAAACCAATACCTTTAACGCTACAACCATCGCTATGGCCGACTATGATATGGAAAGCCTTAGTGAAGAGATTAACTTTGCTGCTGCCAAGCTTGCTCGTGAAGCAGCTGATGAATGGACTGCAAAGACCCCAGATAAACCTCGCTTCGTCGCGGGTGTATTAGGCCCTACCAACCGAACTTGTTCTATCTCGCCTGATGTAAACGATCCAGGTTACCGTAATGTTAGCTTTGACGAACTGGTTGAAGCCTATTCTGAATCGACTCGCGCGCTCATTAAGGGCGGTTCAGATTTAATTCTTATTGAAACTATCTTTGATACGTTAAACGCGAAAGCGTGTGCCTTTGCCGTTGAATCTGTTTTTGAAGAGGTGGGTATTGCTCTTCCAGTGATGATTTCCGGTACCATCACTGACGCATCAGGTCGTACCCTTTCAGGACAGACGACAGAAGCATTCTACAACGCCCTTCGTCATGTAAAACCAATCTCATTTGGATTGAACTGTGCATTGGGCCCTGATGAACTGCGTGAGTATGTCGGTGAGATGTCTCGTATCTCAGAGTGCAATGTTTCTGCTCACCCTAATGCGGGTTTGCCTAATGCATTTGGCGAGTATGACCTTTCTCCTGAGGATATGGCTGAACATGTTAAAGAGTGGGCTGAAAGTGGCTTCTTGAACCTAATTGGTGGGTGTTGTGGTACTACTCCAGAGCATATCCGTCAAATGGCTGAGGCCGTTGAAGGTGTAACGCCGCGTCAATTGCCAGACTTACCAGTTTCTTGTCGTCTTTCGGGACTAGAGCCACTGACGATAGCTAAAGAATCTTTGTTCGTGAATGTAGGTGAGCGGACCAATGTTACCGGCTCTGCACGCTTTAAGCGCCTTATCAAAGAAGAGCTCTACGACGAAGCCTTGAGTGTAGCTCGAGAGCAAGTCGAGAATGGTGCTCAAATTATCGATATCAACATGGATGAAGGGATGCTAGACGCCGAGGCGTGTATGGTTAAATTCCTGAATCTATGTGCTTCAGAACCTGAAATCTCGAAAGTACCTGTTATGGTCGATTCTTCTAAGTGGGAAGTTATCGAAGCTGGCCTAAAGTGTATTCAAGGCAAAGGCATCGTTAACTCAATCTCTCTAAAAGAAGGCAAAGAGAAGTTTGTTGAGCAAGCCAAATTAGTTCGTCGTTATGGTGCTGCTGTCATCGTGATGGCGTTTGATGAAGTCGGGCAGGCTGATACTCGAGAGCGTAAAGTCGAAATCTGTACCAATGCCTACAACATTCTTGTTGATGAAGTCGGTTTCCCACCAGAAGATATTATTTTTGACCCGAATATTTTCGCAGTGGCTACTGGTATCGATGAGCATAATAACTATGCGGTTGATTTCATTGAAGCAGTAGGAGACATCAAACGCGATCTCCCGCATGCGATGATCTCTGGCGGTGTGTCGAATGTTTCATTCTCATTCCGTGGTAATAACTACGTCCGTGAGGCTATTCACGCGGTATTCCTATATCACTGTTTTAAAAACGGTATGGATATGGGCATTGTAAACGCTGGTCAGTTGGAAATTTACGATAATGTTCCAGAAGATCTGCGTGATGCTGTTGAAGATGTCGTACTAAACCGTCGTGATGATTCGACTGAAAGATTGCTGGATATGGCGACCGAATACCTAGAGCGTGCTGTTGGTAAGGTTGAAGATAAATCTGCATTAGAGTGGCGAACTTGGCCTGTAGAGAAGCGTTTGGAGCACTCTTTGGTAAAAGGTATCACCGACTTTATTGTTGAAGATACCGAAGAAGCTCGTGTTAATGCCTCTCGTCCTATTGAAGTGATTGAAGGTCCTCTAATGGACGGAATGAACGTTGTTGGTGACCTGTTTGGTGAAGGTAAGATGTTCTTACCACAGGTTGTAAAGTCTGCGCGTGTGATGAAACAGGCGGTTGCCCATTTAGAACCATTCATTAATGCATCCAAAGAAGTGGGCGCAACTAACGGTAAGATTTTGTTAGCGACCGTTAAAGGTGACGTTCACGATATCGGTAAAAATATCGTTGGTGTGGTTTTACAGTGTAATAACTACGAAATTATCGACTTAGGTGTGATGGTTTCTTGCGAGAAGATTCTCAAGGTAGCGAAAGAAGAGAATGTCGACATTATTGGTTTGTCGGGTCTGATTACCCCTTCTCTTGATGAAATGGTACATGTTGCCAAAGAGATGGAGAGACAAGGCTTTAAGCTGCCTCTTCTGATTGGCGGAGCAACGACATCTAAAGCACACACTGCGGTTAAGATTGAGCAGAACTACTCTGAGCCAGTTGTTTATGTCAATAACGCATCTCGCGCTGTAGGCGTTTGTACTTCATTACTCTCTGATGAATTGAAACCTGCTTTCGTTGAGAAGTTGAACATCGATTATGATCGAGTTAGAGATCAACACAATCGTAAAAAACCTCGTACCAAGCCCGTCACACTTGAGAAAGCTCGTGCCAATAAAGTTGCTATCGATTGGGATGCCTACACTCCCCCTGCACCCGCTAAGCCGGGAGTACATATTTTCAGTGATTTTGATGTAGCGACTTTGCGTCAGTACATCGACTGGACTCCGTTCTTTATGACATGGTCATTAGTTGGTAAGTACCCAGCAATCCTTGATCACGAAGAGGTGGGGGATGAAGCTAAACGACTATTCAAAGATGCCAACGATTTGTTGGATCGCGTAGAGAAAGAGAAGTTACTTGAAGCTCGTGGTATGTGTGCCATGTTCCCTGCGAACAGTGTGGGTGATGATATCGAGGTGTATACCGATGAATCTCGTACCGAAGTTCTAAAAGTTCTACACAATCTTCGTCAACAAACAGAGAAACCAAAAGGCTTTAACTACTGTTTGTCTGATTACATTGCGCCAAAAGAAAGCGGTAAAGCGGATTGGATTGGTGGCTTTGCGGTTACGGGTGGTATTGGTGAGCGAGAGCTGGCTGATGAATACAAAGCGAAAGGCGATGACTACAACGCGATTATGATTCAGGCGGTTGCTGACCGATTGGCTGAGGCGTTCGCGGAATATCTGCATAAAGAAGTGAGAAAGGATATTTGGGGTTACTCGCCAGATGAGAATTTGTCTAACGACGATTTGATTCGAGAGAAATACCAAGGTATTCGTCCAGCTCCAGGTTACCCTGCTTGCCCAGAGCATACAGAGAAAGGTACGTTGTGGGAGCTGATGGACGTTGAAAAGGCAATCGACATGTCATTAACGACAAGCTACGCGATGTGGCCTGGTGCCTCAGTGTCTGGTATGTATTTCTCACACCCTGATGCTAGATACTTTGCTATTGCACAGATTCAACAGGATCAAGTGGATAGCTATGCTGACCGCAAAGGTTGGGATATGTTAGAAGCCGAGAAGTGGTTAGGTCCTAACATTAACTAGTTTGAATCTATGATGAGCTTTGATTCGTAAAGTAAAAAGAGAAAGGGTTGCTAAATAGCAACCCTTTTTGTATTTGTGATTTATCTGTCGATGATAAACGGACTTTCTATTCAAATAATTCTTGGTGCAGTTTTTGAATCGCCAACTTAGAAACAGATTCATTTAGTAAGAAGCACAGGTTGTGTGGGCTTGCACCGTAACAAATCATGCGTAGGTTGAAGTCTTCAAGAGTGCCGAAGACCTGCTTCGCATAGCCTTTGCTTTCACTCATGTTGTTACCAATCAGTGCAACAAGGCATAGGTCGTGCTCAATATCCACGGAACACAACTCTTCAAGCTCAAGGCGAGCGGCTTCAGGTAACTCAGGAGCACCACCAGAGGTATCGGTTTGATCGAGTGTTAGTGAAACACTGATCTCTGAAGTGGTGATAAGATCGACCGAGATCTTATGTTTAGCAAGGATCTCGAATACCTTTGCCAAAAAGCCATAGGCATGGAACATATTAGCGCTACGTAGCGTAACCATGGTTTGGTTGCAGCGTAGGGCAAGCGCTCTAAATAGAGGAGAGCTCTCAACTTCTTGACGAATCCAAGTTCCACCGAGCTCTGGCGCTTTAGAAGAGCCGACAAATACCGGTATTTGGTGGCGTAGTGCAGGTACTAGAGTTGATGGGTGCAAGATCTTCGCACCAAAGTTTGCCATTTCCGATGCTTCACTGAAGCTGATCTCTGGGATAGGAGAAGCTTTAGGTGCAATACGAGGGTCTGTGGTGTAGATACCCGGAACATCCGTCCAGATTTCTAAACCAATCGCCTGTACAGATTCGGCAATCAATGCTGCTGAGTAATCACTGCCACCGCGGCCTAAAGTCGTGGTGTTACCTTCGCTATCAGCGCCGATAAAACCTTGGGTAACGACAACTTGTTGTTGGCAAAGTGGAATCAGTTTCTCTTGCGCTAGAGCGGCAATATCTTCTAGTTGAGGTTCGGCTTTACCAAAATCATCATTAGTACGCATCACATCTCTGATATCAAAGCGAACAGCAGGAGTGCCTCGTTCAGAGATGATCTGAGCCAAGATGTGTGTCGACATCAACTCGCCACATGCGACAAGGTGATCCGTCAGTTTAGTACTTGTTTGGAATGATGCGGCCTCTGCAGCGCTCGCAATGTCATCAAGAATGCTGTGGACTTCTTTTTCGATGCTGATTGGATCTGCGAGTTGGTCAAGAATTGCGTTGTGAATGTCCGCTAATTGCGCCATTAGTTCCTGACGACGAGCTTTGTCTTGAACACCATGTGCTAGTTCAACCAGCAAGTTAGTGACACCAGAGCATGCACTACTCACGACCAGTTTCGTGTTTGAGTTGTTTTCAATAATGGCAGCACAACGGCTCATTGCTTCAAAGTTGGCAACACTTGTTCCACCAAACTTAGCGACATTAAAAGAACCAGCTACATTAGATGCACTCACGATATATCTCCCACGACTTCCTAAAATAAAATTACGGTTGGGTAATCCAACGTCCGATGTTTTTCGAAGAGAGTTTTAGAGCAAAAAGAGAGGAATTATTAGAATAGTAACCTCAGAAGCTCTTCACCATATAGAAATGGCGACAGTTGACGGGATTCAGCCCGCTCAACCGATAATAAAGGTCCTGCATACTTTTATTATCTCGGCACTGCTCCCCATAAATGTTTTGTATTGGAAATGCGGTTCCACAAAACATCTGCCTGGGCAGTGCTCCTCTTCTGCTAGATAGCCGTTTCATTGAACGTTTTTGTGGTAACAATGTCAATCCGTAACTTGAGATAATTGAAAAATAATTTTAACAATTATGTGACAGTGGTTTGACCTCAATACTTATGGCTAATTGCTGAGGTAATCAATTTGCTTTAGGGTGGATTGTTCACAACATTAACGTAAGGGATGTACATGTCTAATTTCACACTCACTACTGCTATCGATAGCTTTTATCCACCACACCGAACGTTAATGGGGCCTGGTCCTTCTGATATCTCACCTCAAGTGCTACAGGCTTTGAGCCGTCCAACCATAGGTCACCTAGATCCGCTGTTTATTGCGATGATGGATGAGCTTAAACAACTTCTTAAATACGCTTTTCAGACTGAAAACGAATTTACGATTGCCGTTTCTGCACCGGGCAGTGCGGGTATGGAGACCTGTTTTGTTAACTTGATTGAGCCTGGTGAAAAGGTGATTGTTTGTCGTAACGGTGTCTTCGGTGAGCGTATGCGAGAAAACGTGGTGCGTTGTGGTGGCGAAGCCATCCTTGTTGATGACGAATGGGGCAAGCCCGTTTCAGTTGAAAAGGTAGAACAAGCATTGGCAGAAAACCCCGATGCCGTTGCTGTTGCATTTGTGCATGCAGAGACATCAACCGGAGCGTTATCTGATGCTCAAGCTATCTCTGCTGTCGCTCGTCAGTTTGATGCGTTAACGATTGTTGATGCAGTGACATCATTAGGTGGTGTGCCATTGCTGGTTGATGAGTGGCAGCTTGATGCGGTTTATTCTGGCAGCCAAAAGTGTCTGTCTTGTGTGCCAGGGCTATCTCCAGTGACTTTCTCTCAGCGTGCGGTTGATAAAATGAAAGCCCGTAAAGCACCAGTGCAAAGCTGGTTTTTGGATCAAAGTTTAGTATTAGGTTACTGGAGTGGAGAAGGTAAGCGTAGCTACCACCATACCGCACCCGTGAACAGCCTTTATGCTCTGCATGAGTCGCTGGTTTTGTTGAAAAATGAAGGCTTAGATAATGCGTGGTCTCGTCATCATGCGATGCACCAAGAGCTTAAAGAAGGCGTAGAAGCTCTAGGGTTAAAGTTTGTGGTTGATGAAGAGAGCCGCCTGCCGCAGCTTAATGCACTTTATTTCCCAGAAG
The DNA here is from genome assembly GCF_041469805.1 of Vibrio sp. 10N.286.48.C11. NCBI lineage: Bacteria > Pseudomonadati > Pseudomonadota > Gammaproteobacteria > Vibrionales > Vibrionaceae > Vibrio > Vibrio sp. 10N.286.48.C11. Next base: position 8,250 of record NZ_JBFRLK010000010.1, read on the forward strand.
GAATTGATGAGGCTAAGATCAGAACGCAGCTTTTAGAAGAATATAATCTTGAAATCGGTGCTGGGCTTGGCTCTTTGGCTGGTAAGGCATGGCGTATCGGCCTAATGGGTTACGGTGCTCGTAAAGAGAATGTCGCGTTGTGCCTAAAAGCGCTAAAAGATGTTTTGAAGTAGCTGCATGAACTGAAATTAAAAAGAAAAGCGCACGAGAGATCGTGCGCTTTTTTGTATCTACCCCAAGCTCCTACTGCCTACTAAGTGAAGCTTGCGTTGCGAATTCTTAACATTATTCTGCAGACGAAACGTTATCTTCTGCTTGTGACACTTTCTTATACTGAACCTTTGAAAAGTCTCTGTTAGGGAATAAAAAGTTCGCTTCGCTACGAATTTGCTCTGCTTTACTTTCTTCTCCTAGGCCTTGATACGCCAGAATCAGATTGCTGTAGAAAGCCGGTCTTGGTTTGCTCTTAATGATCTCCAGTGACCAATCGATGTAAGGCTGTATAAGGCTCGGGTCGGCTTTGTAGAGGCCGATATTAAGGTAAGTGCTGTATATATCCCAATCGTAGCGATCTTTCCACACCACTGGGTTCGTTACCTGCTTAAGAATGTCCGGATTTTTCGGCTTAGACAGTTCAAACTTAGTCAGTACATAGTTGGTGTGCAGGGCGCTCAACATATAAAAACTGACCAAAATAGGGAGCACTAAGCTCAACACTCTAAATAGGGTCTTGCTGATGATACTGAACGACTGTTGATAATGTCGGGAAGAGCGCTGATCTACCCAGTAAATCAATATAATGAATGTTATCCAGTGAATCGCCGAGTGGTAAAAAGGATACTCAAGTTGGGAGTGCAACAGGATCGGGATAAATAACGCGAGCAGGGCTAGACGTGTTCCCTTTGCTGAACTTGTTATGCGTGACATCACCAATATTGCAGCAATCAAGATTCCGATGATTGGTACAATCCCCCCTTCAACTCCCCAAAACAGGAACTCATTGTGCGGGTGATCCATTGAAGGAAGACCTGGATGATAGTTCGAGTTGAGTTGATGTTGGCGAGCTGTATATAGCGTGTATTCAGACTCAAATTTCCCGTAACCATAACCTGTAAATGGCTTTTCGATCATCATATCTAAAGCTTGCGGGAACGTATAAGCGCGCGGGCTTTCTAGGTTCGCTTTCTTGCTAGCGAGGCTATCAGTCGCACTTAGGCTGATCACCGAAAAAGCGACGACGACACCGACGAGCACTGATGCGCACCATCCGTAGAAGCGTTTCTTGGTCGAGAACTTGTATAGATAGGGCAGAATGCAGATAAACCCAATGACAGCGGCCAACCATCCGGTACGTGATGCAATGATGATCAGCAAGGGCACGGTTAAGGTTGGAGTTAAATACAGTAGGAATGATTCGCTGATCTTATGGTTATATTTAGCCGGCTGCCTTGCTAAAAGGTAAGCGGACAGCACAAAACCAGTAGCAAGAAAGCTTGCCATTACATTCGGTTGTTGAAATATCCCATATGGTCGGTTTGCAGCAGTGTTGTAGCCAAATAGGTTGCCAGGTTCTAATAAGAAATATTGCACATAGCCAAATAGTGCTTGTATAACAACAGCAAGTACAATGAACCACAACATACGTTGCTTGTGTTTATTGCTGAACTTAAATTGCTGCAGCACCACAAATAAGGCAAAGCCCGCCCACAATCCAAGCAAGCGTCCTGACGCTCCTTGAGGTGCAGCATTGCTGTATAAAATGGGTAGCGTGAGTATGATGCAGCTAATCAACAAGCCAATTGTTAATTTGGAATACTTGAGTACTCGATTGGTCGCGAGTTGGTAAAAGCCAATCGCTAGCGTGAAGCTTAGCGCTAGCCAAGTGGTAGGGTTAAAGGATAGAGCAAGGCCCGAACCACCAGGATTCGGCATAAAAAAATGCATAGCTAACAAGAATACAACAGCTAAAGAAGCCAGAAATGCTTTGTTGAGTGGTAGCTGAGTGACCTGATTTTCTAGCTGAGTACCGCTAGTGTGTATTGTTGCCATAAATCCCTAACCTTATAAAAACAGAGCTTGTTCCTTCTGAAACAAGCTCTGTTACTTTAACATTTTTCTGTCTGCCCGCAGGGCGCTATTTTACACCTACTTCAAATTTAACATAGGCTTAAGGAAGCGAGCAGTGTGTGAACCTTCGACTAACGCCACATCTTCAGGTGTACCCTCTGCAACAATCTCACCACCACCTTGCCCACCTTCTGGGCCAAGGTCTAGGATCCAGTCTGCTGTTTTAACGACATCTAGGTTGTGCTCAATCACGACAACTGTATTACCGTGATCACGCAGTCTATGTAATACCGTCAGTAGCTGCTGGATATCGTGGAAATGAAGGCCTGTTGTTGGCTCATCGAGAATGTATAAGGTTTTTCCCGTGTCTCGTTTAGACAGTTCACGCGCTAATTTAACACGCTGAGCTTCACCACCAGATAAGGTTGTAGCTGCTTGCCCTAAGCGAATGTAAGAGAGGCCAACGTCCATTAAAGTTTGCAGTTTACGAGCGATAACAGGTACCGGGTTGAAGTATTCACGAGCATCTTCCACAGTCATCTCTAGAACTTCGTCAATGGTTTTACCTTTGTAGCGGACCTCTAGAGTCTCACGGTTATAGCGCTTACCTTTACACACATCACAAGGCACATACACATCGGGTAAGAAGTGCATCTCTACCTTGATTACGCCGTCTCCCTGACAAGCCTCACAACGACCACCACGAACGTTAAAGCTGAATCGACCTGGCTTGTAACCACGAGAACGTGATTCCTGAGTGCCCGCGAATAGTTCACGAATAGGGGTGAAAATCCCTGTGTAGGTCGCAGGGTTTGATCTTGGTGTACGACCGATAGGGCTTTGATCTATGTCGATTACCTTATCAAAATGTTCTAACCCTTTAATCTTTTTGTGCTTTGCTGGAACTGCAGTCGTGGCACCGTTTAATTGAGTGTGGGCGACTTTAAAGAAGGTATCGTTGATAAGCGTTGATTTACCCGAACCTGATACGCCCGTAATACAACTGAACAAGCCAACAGGAATTGTCGCGGTCACATTCTTTAGGTTGTTCCCCGTTGCGCCAACGATCTCGACGACCTTTTTCTTGTCGATAGGCGTTCTCTTTTCAGGCACTGCAATTTCTTTAGCACCGCTCAGGTATTGGCCTGTCAAAGAGTTCGGGTTTTCGATGATGTCTTGCATGGTACCTTCTGCCACCACGTGACCACCGTGCACCCCTGCTCCTGGACCGATATCGATAACATGGTCAGCACAACGAATTGCATCTTCGTCATGTTCCACAACAAGTACCGTATTACCTAAGTCTCTCAGGTGAATTAAGGTTTGCAATAGACGTTCATTATCGCGCTGGTGGAGACCAATTGATGGCTCATCAAGTACATACATAACGCCAACTAAACCGGCACCGATTTGGCTCGCCAAACGAATACGTTGCGCCTCACCACCAGACAGCGTTTCAGCACTGCGTGATAGGTTAAGGTAGTTCAAACCAACGTTGACTAAGAAATGCAGACGATCATTGATCTCTTTCATCACTTTATCTGCGATCTGCCCACGTTGACCGTCTAGCTTCAATTCTTGGAAAAATTGTAGTGCGTCAGCAATGCTAAGTTCAACGATTTCCGGAAGTGTTGTATCACCAATGAAAACATTACGAGCTTCTAATCTCAGGCGAGTGCCATCACAGCTAGAACACGACTTGGTTGAGATGTATTTGGCAAGGTCTTCACGCACCGCGCTAGATTCAGTATCACGGTAACGGCGCTCTAAGGTATTTAAAATGCCCTCGAATGGATGACGCTTAACTCGAATATCACCTCGGTCATTGATGTACTTGAATTCCACTTCAGTTCGACCTGATCCTTTTAGAATGATCTCTTGAGTCTTTTTCGGTAGAGAATTAAATGGCGCATACAGATCAAAACCATAATGTTCTGAAAGCGACGTTAGCATCTGGAAATAGTAGTAGTTCTTTTGATCCCAACCTTTTATCGCACCTTCAGCAATGCTTAGGTTCTCATCTAAAATCACTCGGCTTGGATCAAAATACTGTTGAACACCAAGACCATCACACGTACCACATGCTCCTGCCGGGTTATTAAATGAGAACAGGCGAGGCTCAAGCTCTTGCATGCTGTAACCACATTTAGGACAAGCGAAGTTAGCAGAGAATACGATCTCTTCTTGATCCGTTTCGTCCATCCAGCCGACGACAGCGATACCGCCAGAGAGCTCTAATGTGGTCTCGAATGACTCGGCTAAACGCTGTTGAAGATCAGGACGAACCTTGAATCTGTCTACCACAACTTCAATGGTGTGCTTCTTATGAAGTTCAAGTGCTGGTGGATCGGATAGATCACAGGTTTCACCATCAATTCGGGCTCGGATAAAGCCTTGCGCAGCTAAGTTTTCCAGTGTTTTAACATGCTCACCTTTGCGCTCTTTGACAATCGGTGCCATCAACATCATCTTTGAGCCTTCAGGCAGTTCTAAGACCTTATCGACCATTTGACTGATGGTTTGTGCTGCTAGAGGGATGTTGTGGTCTGGACAGCGAGGTTCGCCTACTCGCGCATACAATAATCTGAGGTAATCATAGACTTCGGTAATGGTACCGACGGTTGAGCGAGGGTTATGTGAAGTCGATTTTTGTTCTATTGAGATAGCTGGAGACAGACCTTCAATATGGTCGACATCAGGCTTTTCCATAAGAGATAGAAATTGACGAGCGTAAGCAGACAGAGATTCAACATAACGACGCTGACCTTCTGCGTAGAGTGTGTCAAACGCAAGTGACGACTTTCCTGAACCCGATAAACCGGTGATGACAGTCAGTTTGTCACGTGGAATGGTTAGGTTGACGTCTTTGAGGTTATGCGTACGAGCGCCTCTAATTTCTATTTTATCCATCTCAATAGACCATGTAATTTTAAGTGGCTAAAGTATTACATAGAGTGAGATTTGTGCAAAGTTTTACTGGATAAAAAAACAGTAAACAAAAAGGGCGACTCAAAGAGTCGCCCTTTCTAAAATCAGTAACGTTAGTGATTAACCAGTCGTTATGCTTCTTTCTTGGTCGAGTGTTTACCTAGCTCGATTTGCTGCTGGTCTTTCTTGTATAGGTTTTCGAAGCAGTAGTTTGTTGCTTCGATATAGCCTTCAACACTACCACAGTCAAAACGTTGGCCTTTAAATTTGTAAGCCAATACACAGCCTGCTTTTGCCTGTTTTAGCAATGCATCAGTGATCTGGATTTCGCCGCCTTTACCTGGTTCTGTCTGCTCGATTAATTCAAAGATATCTGGAGTCAGAATATAACGACCAATGATCGCTAGGTTGCTTGGTGCTGTACCTTGCTCTGGCTTCTCTACCATGTCATCAACTCGGAAAAGGTCATCTTTGATCATTTCGCCAGAGATAACACCGTACTTGTGAGTCTCTTCTTCTGGAACTTCTTGTACAGCAACAATAGAACAGCGGAACTGTTTGTATAGCGCAACCATCTGAGCTAGCACGCCTTGTTGCTCGTTCACACAAAGGTCATCAGCAAGTACTACTGCGAACGGTTCATCGCCTACAAGTTCGCGACCCGTTAAAATAGCATGGCCAAGGCCTTTCATCTCACGTTGACGAATGTAGGTGAAGTTTGCCGCTTCAATCGTTTCACGGATATTAACCAATAGGTCTTCTTTATTGGTGCCGCTAATCTGGTGCTCAAGCTCGTAGTTTTTATCAAAGTGATCCATGATCGAGTGCTTACCACGTCCAGTAACGATGCACATTCCATCCATACCAGCTTCGATAGCTTCCTCTACACCGTATTCAATCAGAGGCTTGTTTACTACAGGCATCATTTCTTTAGGCATTGACTTGGTTGCAGGTAAAAAACGTGTACCGTAGCCAGCTGCCGGGAAAAGGCACTTTTTGATCATGATAAGACCCTTTATCTATAATAATTATTGATTCAACCTGAGTGGTTGATATTTCTGAGGGCAACTCTAGCATAAGTTATGTCGAAAATTCAGCAACAATAGCCATGGTTTACTAGAGCTTCCCTCAAAATTATCGTCAGACTAAGAGGTGGGTCGATTATGCAAGCAGGTTCTGGTTTGCCCATGCTATCGCTTGAACTCTATTTTTTACCGCAAGCTTACGGAATATTTGATAGAGGTGAGATTTAACCGTGAACTCACTAATAAACAAGTCATCGGCGATTTGTGTGTTTGAAGACCCGGATTGAAGACAGCGAATCACCTGGAGCTCACGAATGGTTAAATCAACATTGGTTGGTGTGGTGTTGGTATTGACCATATTGCGATAATAAAACAACAGTTGATTGGTTACCTTCCTTGGCAGCCAGTTATCGCCATCAATGACTTCTTGAAGACCACGAGCAATCTTGTCCTTTTGTTCAGTGTTGTAAAAGAGTCCTTTTAGTACCCCATAGGTAAGAAGCTCTGAGGTTGGAAGTTGCTGGGGGACATTGAATAAAATGATTTCGTGATTTTTCCACATAACAGTCAGGTTAGGACAAATAATCAGTAGTTGTGGTACCTCTCTGTAATCGACGAGCAAGATCCGGTTACTCTGCTTTCTATCAACTAGCATTAATTCGTCGGGTGTCATTTTGTAGAGAACAATAGATAAATGCTTTTCTATCTCTTTTACATGTAGATAGGTATCGTTTGGGTCGATGCACAGAAAGTGTAAAGTGCGAGCGTATCTTGATTTTCTCATTGAAACGTCCTGTTTGAGTGGGATTAGATTCCACGTTGTCATGCAGGCTTTAGCTTCTCTAGCGCCTTGATAGTGACTTGCGTTGAATATCAATTATCAAAGTAAATGAGTGGTTTGTAAGTGGAGAAAAAAGCAACATCGCTCTGAATATCATGATTTGTTACGTTTTTATTCTTTGTAGTGAGGAGAGAATAGGAATGCGATTTATCACTGCAGAAAAGCATGCTATTCTTGTGCGCTAAAATTTTCTGAGACTATGAATTTAGACGGAGCAAATCATGGCTAGCCGTGGAGTTAACAAAGTTATATTAGTGGGTAACCTAGGTAATGACCCTGAAATTCGTTACATGCCAAATGGCGGCGCAGTAGCGAACATTACCATTGCAACGTCAGAGTCATGGCGTGATAAAGCAACTGGCGAGCAGCGTGAAAAAACAGAATGGCACCGTGTTGCTCTGTTTGGCAAGCTTGCGGAAGTTGCTGGTGAGTACCTACGTAAAGGTTCTCAAGTTTACATTGAAGGTCAACTTCAAACTCGTAAATGGCAAGATCAAAGCGGTCAAGATCGCTACACAACTGAAGTGGTTGTTCAAGGCTTCAATGGTGTAATGCAAATGCTTGGCGGCCGTGCTCAAGGTGGTGCTCCTGCTCAAGGTGGCATGGGTAACAACCAACAGCAAGGTGGTTGGGGTCAGCCACAGCAGCCACAGCAACAACAATACAGTGCTCCCGCTCAACAGCAGCCAAAAGCACCTCAACAAGCTCCTCAGCAGGCTCAACCTCAATATAATGAGCCGCCAATGGATTTTGATGATGACATTCCATTTTAATCCCTGTTTTTAATATATTATAAAGACAGTATTAAATTGGAAAAAGCCGCGTTCATCGCGGCTTTTTGTTACCTACAATTCTTAACGCTTTATTTACAACGTCAATTTATAGTATAAGTAGCAATACGGTATAATGTGAGTTGAAAAGGATTTCGTTATTCATGAGATATACCCCGACACTAAAATTGAGTACTCGATTGGTCGCATTTGTCACCGTGATAGTGATCAGCGCGATGTTCATTCTTTTTATTGGTGGCACACTTTCCTTTAAGCGTATTGGACAGGAATATTTAGACCATTATTTGGTTGGCATTGTCGACGTTGTAGATAAAGAGATGGAAGACCCTGACGCCGCGTATTCAATGCAGCGTTGGATGCCTAAGATGTTGCAGGCGAGCAATATTGTTGAGATGAAACTCTCGAACAAGACCGGCATCGTTTATCGTTTCAAAGATACCTCCCCACAAATTGATCCCAATCGTCTTTATGAGAAAAGCTTCATTTTAGAGCGTAATGAAGGCTACCGAATCGAATTTAAAGCACTTCCTCCTTATATTGGCTACAACTACTCAATGGAAGCGATGTGGTCAATTACTTTGGCTGTCGCATTGGTTCTGTTCTGTCTTGCTCGCGGTGTTCGTTGGTTGAAAGAACAACTCATGGGTTCTGAAATCTTGGAAGAGCGAGGAAGAATGATCTTGGCCGGTCAGGTTGAAGCTCATGCAAAGGGAGATGAGCGAGAGTGGCCTTATACCGCAAGCGAAGCCTTAGATGTATTGATTGAAGAGCTACAAGATGCTCGTCAAGAACGAAGTCGCTTTGATACCTTTATTCGTACCCATACTTTCCTAGATAAACTCACGGGAACGGCAAACCGAGTTTTATTCGATAATAAGCTGGAATCGGCACTGCATGAAAGTGGTGCTCGAGGCGGTGTGTTACTGATACGTATCGACGAATGGGAGCAAGTTAGTGATGCTAACGATAAGCAAACCACAGACGGCTTTATTATTGAAGTCGGTGAAGTACTGTCGAATATCGTTCAACGCTATCCCGATGTCATTTTTTCTCGCTATTACGAAGCTGACTTTGCTATATTTATCCCTCATCAGGGCGCAAAAAATATTGCGACCTTGGCTGCTCAGTGTTTAAGGCAGTTAGATAAGCTAACTCCGCCAGAGCCTTTAGAGTCGGATAACTGGTGTCATATTGGTGTGACCATGTATACCGAAGGTGAGCGTCATAGCCAGATCATGGATGAAACGGAAACGGCACTAAAGAGTGCTCAGTTAGAGCGTATTAATAACTGGAGCCGTTACCCGAAAGAGAATAAGAATGAGCTTGATAGAGGCAGTGTTCGTTGGAGAACATTACTTGATAAAGCGCTGCTTCCTGAAAATTTAGTAATCTTTGCTCAGCGGTGTTATCTTATGCCGGAATCTGGTCAAGTTAATGAATTGCATAGAGAAATATTTACTAGAATTCAGGATCCTGACAAAGGTTTATTGAAATCGTCTCGATTTATGCCTGCGGTAGAGCAAGTGGGTTATCAAGCTCAAATGGACCAATCGGTTCTAAAGGTTGTGTTGAAATCGTTGAAAGAATCAACTCAACCTATCAACTATTCAGTGAATCTGAATGTTACCCCGTTTGCTAATAAACAGCACTTTAAGTGGTTTAGGAGTGAGTTGTTACAGCTCTCTGCTCAACACCGCTCTCAGCTTGCGTTTGAATTTTCAGAAGGGCACTTGATTGCTCATCTTGATTATATGAGACCGGTGGCAAAGATGTTGCGAGGTTTAGGGTGTAAAGTTGTGGTTGGCCAAGCTGGGCGAACCATTGTTAGCACTCACTATATAAAGGATTTGAAGGTTAGTTATATTAAGCTTCATCGAAGCCTAATAAAGAAAATCGACCAAAGGCATGAGAACCAACTGTTTGTTCGAAGCTTAATTGGGGCGTGTGGTGATTCTCCAACTCAAGTTATTGCCGTTGGAGTCGAGACAAAACAAGAAAAGAATACCTTGATAGAGTTAGGCATTAACGGCTATCAAGGGAGATATTTCGACGAAGAACAACAAATTATCCCTTTGCCTAATCAAGCAGAAAAAGCCGCGAAAGCGGAATCTGTTGTCAAAGTTGGACGAAGAAATCGATGGCGTAAGAGTAGTAGTTAAGAATGAATTTTAAAGCGATTTTAGACAAAATAAAGCCAACGAATAATAAAGGTAGCTCGCAAGTTGTCTTGCTGGGCAATGACGCCATTTATATTTCATCGACAGAACAAGATCCTCAAGTAGCCAGCATTCCCGTGGTTAATGGGGACTGGGAGAGTGCGCTAAAAAAATCGCTTAGCAGTGAGGCGTTTACCAGTAATAGCGTCCAACTGATTGTCTGTGCTAACTACTACCAAACCTACCAAATTGATAAACCGGACATTCCAGAGAGTGAATGGTCGGTAGCACTGCCTTTTTTACTCAAAGATCTTGTTTCAGAAAGAGTCACGGAAATTACTGCGAGTGCGGTCGCGTTACCAACGTCGAACAAGCTGCAAGTATATGTCCTGCCTAAAAAGCTGTTGGACAAGCTTTTGAATATCACTAATTCGGCTCAGGTTGAATTAATAGGTGTTGCTCCTGAAGATGAAATCTGGGGTTACAGTGCAGGCGAACTGTCTAATTTCATTCTTTTACAACGTAGCGTCAATTCACACTTTAAATTGGGTGCGTTTGTCGAAAATACCGTTTGTTTTCAAAGAACCATCCGCAGTGTTGTGCCACCTTTAACGGGTGTTGCGTCAAGTGCTCTGCAGTTAGATGGCCTCGCTTTAGAGCTTCAACGCTCGATTGATTACCTTTCTTCTCAAATTAAAGGCACCCAGCTTCACCAGCTTAAAATCTGTTGTGACGAAGAAGATGAAGCAGAGTTACAAAGTGCCTTAAACAGCACATTGAGCTCGACAGTTTCACTGTTGGTTGAAGGTGAGCGTGATAATTCAGAGAGTTTGTTGCTTAAACTTGCAGCTGAAAAAGAGACGTTTAAGGTCAATCTTTACCCTGAACACCTTAAGCCTAAAAAAGAATATTTTACGCTGACCAATGTTGTTGCGAGCTGGGGAGTAATTTGTGTTTTGATGCTTGGTGGTTACTTCGCAATGCAGTATCAAGTTTCTAATCTAGATAAAGAGCTAACAGCCCTGCAACAAGACTCGAATCAACTTAACAAGCAAGTTAACCAATTGAATAGTAAGTTAACTCAGCATAAACCGTCTCCAGAGAAAGTCGCGGCGGTTGCGCGTCTCAAACGTGAGACTGAGGCTAAAAAAGAGGCTTTGAAGGCTGTTGGACAATACGACGAATCCCAACAAGTCGGGTATTCTGGCGTCATGAATTCCTTAGCTAAATTAGGCCGAAATGACATTTCTCTTTCGCACATCTACATGACCCACGATACTTTAGATCTTAGTGGCTTGGCTCGTAACGCAAATGTCGTTCCGAACTGGATTGGTCAGTTTAAAAGTGAGCTTAATTTAGTCGGACGCACTTTTGAAAAACTAAAAATTGGCCGTAATGATCAGGATGTGGTGACGTTTGAGCTAAGTACTCGTCGGGAGAGTAAATAATGCAGCAGTGGAACCAGCTGAGCGATAAGTTTCTTGCATTAAGTCAAAGAGAAAAATGGCTACTTTTTGTGTGTGGTTTTGTTGGCCTATCGATGTTGTTGTTCACCTTATTGGTTGAGCCTGCGTATCTCGATCTACAAGCTAAAAATGCCAAGGCGAGCAGCCTGACTCAATCGAATCAAAGGCAGCAAGGTGAGTTACTTGTTCTGCAAGCTCAGTTAAACAAAGACCCAGACAAAGAAATTAATCGAGAGTACAAAAAGCTGCTGGTGGAGAGCCAAGATCTCTCTCTTCAGCTTTCTCAGATTGTTGATGGATTAATCACACCTTCTCAAATGTCGCAGTTACTGGAGAGCGTTCTTAACGCCGGTAATGGACTAAAGCTTGAATCGCTAGAGTCATTAAAACCAGAAGCGATTTCGAACAATAAAGAGACCAGCGAATATTCAGGCTACTTTCTTCACCCTGTAAGAATGGAGCTAACCGGCAGTTACTTTGATATCTCAGCTTACCTTCAAGCACTTGAGTCTCTACCTGTGAGTTACTACTGGCGCACATTTGAATACTCAGTAGAAGAATATCCTAAAGCTCGACTGGTGTTCGAGGTTTACACATTAGGTACTAGACAGGAGTTTATCGGTGGTTAGAACTCTTTTGTTGTCCTTGCTATTTAGTAGCTCTTTTGTGTGGGCTGAGCAAGATCCCACGGCGCCATTAGGCTGGCTTTCACCTCAACAGAAAACGGCGCCTGCTAAGAAAGCACCAACTCGTTATCGCTTGCCTTCTTTAGAAAGCATCGTGTGTAAGGGAGATACGCCTTGCTATGCGATTATGAATGGTCAGATTCTCGGACAAGGGGAAACGATCAGAGGGTACCGAGTTAAGAACATAGATCCAGAATACGTCACTCTGCAGAGAAGCTCTAAGCAGTGGAAATTAGAGATGTTCTCTTTAGATGTTAAGAATAATTAAGGTTAGAGTGAAGACATGCGTAAACTTGTAGTAGCAATCCTAGTGTCATCTTTAGTCGGCTGTTCGATGGGGCATAGAGATCCTGTTGAGATTAAAGAGTCTTTAAACGAATCAATTAATGAAGCCAATAGCAGAGCGCTTCATGAGCTGCCTTCGTCGGTTCAAGATGACCTTATGCCTCAGCTTAATTCTGACTCGATGTCTCCGGGGATGGAAACGGTTAAGCGTTTTCGTATTCAGGCAAAAGGCGTTGAAGCGAGAACTTTTTTTGCCAGCTTAGTGAAAGGTACGGAATATAGTGCGGCTATTCACCCAAGTGTGTCTGGAAACCTTACGCTTAATCTAACGGACGTGACGTTAGATGAGGTACTGGCTGTTGCTCAAGATATGTATGGCTACGATATTGAAAAGCGTGGCAAAGTGATTCAAGTTTATCCTGCCGGTCTTCGCACCGTAACGATCCCTGTCGATTACTTACAAGTTAAGCGTTCTGGTCGCTCACTAACGACGATCACCACCGGCACGATCTCTAACTCAGATTCGAATTCATCGAGCTCTTCAAACTCGAACTCAAACTCGTCAAATTCATCTAACTCTTCTAATTCATCAAACTCCACATCGAATGGTGGGACAGAGATTGAAACGACCTCTGAAAGTGATTTTTGGCCACAGCTTGAAGCGGCGGTTGCTCACTTAATTGGTTCGGGTGATGGGCAAAGCGTTGTCGTGACCCCGCAAGCGAGTGTGATTACAGTGCGTGCTTACCCTGACGAAATTCGTGAGGTTCGAGAGTTCTTAGGTATTTCTCAACAACGCCTGCAGCGTCAAGTGATCCTAGAAGCAAAAATCATGGAAGTAACCTTGAGTGATGGTTACCAACAAGGTATTAGCTGGTCCAATTTATCTAAGTCGATTGGTAGTGGTGGTGTGGTTATCGACCGTCCTGCAAGTACATTACCTCCATTAGATGCGATTAGCTCTTTGTTAGGCGGACAAACCAATGTAACGATCTCAGATGGCAGTTTTGAAGCAGTATTGAGCTTTATGGATACTCAAGGTGATCTGAACGTTCTATCAAGCCCACGAGTCACAGCGGCAAACAACCAGAAAGCGGTTATCAAAGTGGGTACCGATGAGTACTACGTAACAGATTTATCAAGTTCAGTAGGCAGTGGTGACAACGCGAATGTGGCGCCTGAGGTTGAACTAACTCCGTTCTTCTCTGGTATTTCTTTAGACGTGACCCCTCAGATAGATGACAAAGGTAGCGTGTTCTTACATGTTCACCCAGCCGTTATTGAGGTAGAGGAAGAAGTGAAAGAGCTCAACCTAGGTTCAACAACGGGCTTGGTGCAACTTCCTTTGGCGAAAAGCTCTATTCGTGAATCTGACTCAGTGATTCGAGCTCGAGATGGCGATGTGGTTGTTATTGGTGGTTTGATGAAATCCAACACCAGTGATGTGACCTCTAAAGTTCCATTCCTCGGTGATATTCCAGCCTTAGGTCATTTGTTCCGTAATACCAATCAGTTAACGCAAAAAACTGAGCTCGTGATCTTGCTTAAGCCAACGATCGTGGGTGTGAATACTTGGCAAAATGAGTTGGAGCGTTCACGTGATCTTCTTCAGCAGTGGTTCCCTGATGAAGAGTAATTGCTTACTTTTTCAATATAGAGTGGCAGTGTCTCACTAAGCTAGGTCGTCGTATGTATCAAGCTCACTTTGGTTTTGAACAACTGCCATTTACCTTAACGCCGAATACCGATTTCTTCTATGGCTTAGCGCCTCATTTCGAAGCGATTCAGACGGTAATCTCGGCGTTGGAAATGGGTGAGGGCGTGATTAAGGTGACCGGAGAGGTAGGCACTGGAAAAACCATGGTTTGCCGGATGTTGGTCAATCACCTACATGACTGTACAGCTCTGATCTACTTACCAAACCCTGTGTTATCAGGGGCAGACTTGCGCCAGGCGGTTGCAACAGAGCTTGGTTTAGCTGTCGATAATGAAGCAACCTTGGTTGATAACATTCAGCATAAGCTCATTGAATTGCACAATTCTGGTTTAAGAGTGGTGGCTATTCTTGATGAAGCTCAGGCTCTATCGGATGAAGCGCTCGAAACATTAAGGTTGTTTGGTAACCTTGAAACGGAAGATAAAAAACTGCTGCAGATTGTTCTATTAGGTCAGCCAGAATTGGATGCTCGATTAGAGGCTTATCACCTAAGGCAGTTTCGCCAAAGAATCACATTTAGTTCGACACTGAGACCGCTGAATCTCGATGAAACGGTGGCTTATATTGATAATCGAATCGCTAAATCTGGTGGCAGTCCTGAGTTATTCAGCTTGAATCAAAAAAAGGCGATCTGTCGTTCGTCGTTAGGTATCCCTAGATTGATAAACCAACTTTGCCATAAGGCTCTATTGCTTTCGTTCAGTGAAGATAAGAAAAGTATCGACAACCAACATCTTTTTTCAGCTATGCATGAAACGTACGATGTGTGTAAGCCTAAATTTAAAACGCCAATACTGTGGGGTTGGAATTAATTATGAGCGTCATTAACAACGCCTTGTCTGAATTGGCAAAGAAAAAGTCAGCGACTTCGATTGAAGCCGCAGTCGTACCTAAAGTAAAAACGCGTTCCCCCCTAGTTTGGGTTGTTGCAGGTTTTACTTTGAGCTTAGCGATGGGCGGTTGGGCGATATCGCAAGGCCCTGTGATTGATCAGTCTATTGTTGAGCAGTCAATCTCAACTCGAGATTTACAGGTTCAAGTCTCTGTCGTTGATGATTCAAATGGCATTCAGGAAGTTGCTCAACCTATCTCATCGCCAACTAAGAAATTGGTGACACTAGACTCTGCGATCCTTTCAACAGAAAACACTGCGATGGCAAAAAGCGCTCAATCTAAGCCTAGTGTTTCCGAATCAGTTGTTATGTCTGCCCCAAAAGCGACAAAACAACAAACACCGGCTAAACCTCTAAGCACGCCTAAAACGATTAGGACTGACATCCCCCAACCAGTTTACGTTGCTAGTGTGGCCAAAAAAGATCCTGCGTCTATCTCTAATGAGCCTGTAGCCTCTGGTGATTCAGAAAATAGCGGAATGTTGATCGAGCAGGTTGAGTTAACTCCGGAACAGCTATCTGTGAATGCACAAGGTCGAGCTCAGAAAGCGCTTGATGCGAACGATCTTACTGGTGCGTTGAAGGGCTACACTGAAGCTCTACGCTACACGCCACGAAATGAAGATGTCCGTCAGAAACTTGCGATTCTCTATTTTGGTAAAGGCGATACTCGCAAAGCCTATGAGCTTTATCAGTCTGGTATCAAGCTCAACATCAACAGTGAAAAACTGCGTTTAGGGTTATCAAAACTGCTGGTAAAAGCGAATCAATCAGAAGCGGCTTTAAGTCCGTTAATACATTTACCACCGAACCCTACCCAAAATTATTTGGCGATGCGTGCGGCCTTGAGTCAAAAGAGTCAGCAAGAAGAAGTGGCATTGGAAAGTTACCAAAAGTTGGTTGAGGTCGATTCAGATAATGCTCGCTGGTGGTTAGGCTTAGCGATTCAGCAAGAACGTCAACTCGATTTCACAGCTGCTAAAGCGTCATACCAAGGTGCGTTAACCAGAGTCGGTATCTCATCTCAATCACAAAGCTTTGTGCGTGACCGGTTAAAAATACTCAATGCTTTAGAGGAGAGCGGCGATGCAAATTAGATTAAGAAAAAGACTTGGTGATTTGCTTGTCGAAGAAGGCATTATCACTGAGGCTCAAGTTGAACAAGCACTGGCCGCTCAGAAAAGTACCGGCCGTAAGCTGGGTGACGCTCTAATTGAGCTTGGCTTCTTGTCAGAACAACAAATGCTGAGCTTTTTGTCGCAGCAGTTAGCGATTCCTCTTATTGATTTAAGCCGAGCCGTTGTCGATGTTGAAGCAGTACAGCTTTTACCCGAAGTACATGCTCGTCGCCTTCGTGCATTGGTTATTGGACGCCAAGGTGACACTTTGCGTGTTGCAATGAGTGACCCAGCCGATCTGTTTGCCCAAGAGTCTTTGCTTGGTCAGCTTGGCGATTACGCGCTGGAATTCGTTGTTGCTCAAGAAAGGCAATTGGTTGATGGCTTCGATCGCTATTATCGAAGAACCAAAGAGATTGCCTCGTTTGCTGAGCAACTTCACGCTGAACACCAAGTTAATGATGCCTTTGATTTCGATATCGCTGAAGAAGACAGTGATGAAGTTACCGTCGTTAAGCTGATCAACTCGCTATTTGAAGATGCTATTCAGGTTGGCGCTTCGGATATTCATATCGAGCCAGATTCAAACGTATTGCGTCTTCGTCAGCGTATTGATGGTGTGCTGCATGAAACATTGCTGAATGAGGTGAATATTGCTTCGGCACTTGTACTGCGCTTGAAGCTGATGGCAAACCTCGATATCTCAGAGAAACGTCTTCCTCAAGATGGTCGCTTTAATATCCGAGCTAAAGGTCAGTCGGTTGATATTCGTATGTCGACCATGCCAGTACAGCACGGTGAATCAGTGGTTATGCGTCTTCTTAACCAGTCAGCAGGCCTACGTAAACTAGAAGAGTCGGGCATACCGAGTGATCTGTTGGTTCGTCTGCGTCAACAATTGCGCCGTCCACATGGCATGATTTTGGTTACCGGACCAACCGGCTCAGGTAAAACAACAACCTTATACGGCGCGTTAAGTGAATTAAACGAACCGGGTAAAAAGATCATTACTGCGGAAGACCCGGTGGAATACCGCCTACCTCGTGTGAATCAAGTTCAGGTAAACCCTAAGATCAATCTCGATTTCTCTACTATCTTGAGAACCTTTCTACGTCAGGATCCCGATATTATTCTTATCGGTGAGATGCGTGACCACGAAACCGTTGAGATAGGCTTGAGAGCTGCACTGACCGGCCACTTAGTATTAAGTACGTTACATACCAATGATGCGGTAGACAGCGCGTTGCGTATGATGGATATGGGTGCTCCGGGTTACTTGGTCGCGAGCGCTGTTCGAGCAGTAGTCGCACAGCGATTAGTTCGTAAAGTGTGTACAGATTGTAAGGTTGAGGATGAGTTAGATGAACCTCGCAAGCAATGGCTGAGCGTCCGTTTCCCTAACCAAGTAGGTGTGCCGTTTATGAAAGGCCGTGGTTGCCAGAACTGTAACTTAACGGGTTACCGCGGGCGAATTGGTGTATTTGAAATGTTGGAGCTAGAGCAAAACATGATGGATGCACTGAGAGCTAATGATGCGGTAGGTTTTGCTCAAAAGGCGAGACAGTCTGAAAACTATAAACCGTTATTGGCTTCTGCGATGGAATTGGCTCTGCAAGGTGTCGTGAGTCTTGATGAGATAATGCATCTTGGCGAAGGTGATGCGTCCGGTGCCACTGACCCAATTTATCTGTAGGGGTAGAATGATATGCCAACGTATCGTTATGTAGGTCGCAGCTCTGATGGTAGTCAAGTAAGTGGGCAATTAGACGCGAATAACGAAGATCTTGCTGCTGAAAGCTTGATGAGTAAAGGGATCATTCCAACCTCTATCAAACTGGGCAAAAGTGGTGGTTCAGTCTTAGATATGGATGTATCGAGTCTGTTCTTTCCGAGTGTACCGTTAGAGGTGTTGGTTCTGTTTTGTCGACAGTTATACAGCCTAACCAAAGCGGGTGTACCACTATTAAGATCGATGAAAGGCCTCACTCAAAACTGCGAAAATAAGCAGCTGAAAGCCGCCTTGGAAGAGGTGGTTGCTGAGCTAACTAATGGTCGCGGCTTAGCGGCGTCAATGCAGATGCACCCAAAGGTATTCAGTCCGTTGTTTGTCTCGATGATTGGCGTTGGTGAAAACACAGGCCGTCTAGATCAGGCTTTACTGCAATTAGCTGGATATTACGAACAAGAAGTTGAGACTCGCAAACGAATTAAGACTGCGATGCGTTACCCAACATTCGTGATCAGTTTTATCTTGATCGCAATGTTCATTCTTAACATCAAGGTTATTCCACAGTTCTCAAGCATGTTTGCGCGCTTTGGTGTCGACTTGCCGCTGCCTACTCGTATCTTGATTGGTATGTCTGAGTTCTTTGTGAATTACTGGGGCTTAATGCTAGGCGTGATCTTTGGTCTTATCTTTGCTTTTAAAGCCTGGGTTAAGACAGACAAAGGGCTCGAGAAGTGGGATCGATTACGCTTAAAAATGCCGGTCATTGGCGGAGTGGTGAATCGAGCACTGTTGTCACGCTTCTCACGTACTTTTGCTTTGATGCTTAAAGCTGGTGTTCCACTGAACCAGTCACTAGCGCTTTCAGCGGAAGCCTTAGATAACCGTTTTCTAGAGTTGCGAGTTCAAGCCATGAAGTCGGCCATTGAAGCCGGTAGCACGGTTTCGTCGACCGCAATTAACAGCGAAATTTTCACACCGCTAGTGATACAAATGATCTCCGTCGGTGAAGAGACGGGCCGTATTGATGAGCTCTTACTTGAAGTAGCTGATTTTTATGACCGCGAAGTCGATTACGATCTGAAAACTTTGACCGCCAGAATTGAACCCATTTTGTTAACCATCGTTGCGGGCATGGTGCTGATTTTGGCGCTAGGTATCTTCTTGCCGATGTGGGGAATGTTGGATGCGATCAAAGGCTAGGGAATGCTAAATAACCTACAACGCTCACGTTTTGTTATTTGGACAGTGGTTATTCTTTTTCTTATTGTCGGTGTGCTTTCGGCATTCAAAACGGTAGAAGAAGAAGCGACTAACACGGCATTTATCGTCGCGAGCAAGCGGATTTTAGAGCAAGCCAATTTGTTCAAACAGCAGTATTTGTTATCAGGTGCTGGGCAAGAAGAAGGCTCGGAACCCCCAAAGATCTACAGCAGAACTGGGTGGGTAATGCCTATCCAAGGTACGGAGCGAGACTGTAATTATTGGCTGGATCAATTATATCCTCAAGGGAGCATTTTAGGGCTAAGCTCTCCAAGAGTTGAAGATAAAAGTGACAACAGACACTTTCACTGTAGTTATCACTATACTGATAAATATCAGGTAGATATATTACTTGAAAGAGAAAGGTTTAGTGTAAAAGCCAATATTTTGGCTTTGTGAAAATATTGACAGTTTTTTTATGGTTTTATACGTGTGCAAATGTATAATGCGCGTTAGTAATTAGATGAGTAGGTAGAAAATGCTTAAAAATCAAAAGGGTTTCTCCCTTGTCGAATTAGTCATCGTAATTGTTGTCGTTGGTTTATTGGCAGTGGCGGCTTTACCCCGCTTCTTAGATGTGACAGATGAGGCTAAAAAATCCAGTATTGAAGGCGTGGCTGGTGGTTTTGCAACCGCAGTATTATCAGCAAGAGCACAGTGGGAAGCAGAGGCTAGGCCATCAGAGAAGATAGGTGTTGAAACATACAATACTGTAAACTATGATGGTGTTGATTTTTGGTTAACAAGATCAAAAAACAGTAACAACGTCGAGACCGACTTTCGTGATGGCTATCCGTGGACTCTGAACAATAATTCGAGCACTGCTCCACAAGATATTTCAGATGAAACATGTTCTGAGTTGATGGAAAACTTGCTGCAAAACCCACCTAAAGTTGGTGCGGTTTCAGATATCGCTAATGACTCAAATTACAAATATTCAGCGCAAGCGAATTCAGGTGATGCAACCTGTACTTACGTTCAATTAGAAGGTAGTACAGAACATGAATTTGTTTACGAAATTAAAACTGGTCGTGTGACCGTAACTTTGCAGTAAGTCTGCGTAAAATTAAACATAGAGAGAGCTTAACTATGAAAAGACAAGGCGGTTTCACCCTAATCGAACTAGTGGTTGTAATTGTTATTCTAGGTATTCTTGCTGTAACTGCGGCACCACGCTTCTTGAATCTGCAAGATGATGCTAAACGAGCTTCAGCAGAGGGCCTTAAGGGGGCTATGGCTGGAGCTGCGGGTATTACTTATGGTAAGGCAGCTATTGCTGGGCAAGAAGGAACTGAAGCGCCTACTGCAATTTCAGTTGGTCAAAGTACTATTAATGTGGTTTGGGGTTACCCTGAAGGTACATCTGCAGCATTAACTGCAATTGTATCTGGCTTGACTGATGATTGGACAGAAGTAACAGGTCAATCTGCTGGTACCGTTGCCTACGGTTTTGCAAATGATGCTGCTACTTGTCACGTTACTTATCAACAAGCTCAGTCAGAGGGAGATGAACCTTCAATTGACTTGGTAGCTTGTGAGTAATTATTTGAAATGATTATGGAAGGCCAGCAGATGCTGGCCTTTTTTCTATCCAAAGCACATAAATATCAAAACTATTCATATACATAAGATCACTACATTCGTTATCTTGTATAATTAGTATTCGCTTGGCAGTTAGAGGCTCATTATGGATAACAGCCCCATCCCCAATGGCTTTACTCTGGTAGAGCTGATCATCGTTATCATTATTCTTGCTATCGTATCTATTACCGCTGTATCACGTATGTCCGGTCGAAGTAGCTTTGAACTTTATGCCTTACAAGATCAAGTCATTTCAGTTGTTAGGCAGGTTCAAGTCAACCGCATGCAATCCAACCTTGATTCGTCATCTCCTTTAGACCAAGATAATTTTCAACTCGTGGCTGATGGAAATTGTCTTGGTTCATCTAATGCGTGCTCATCCGACGAAGAGTCAGTTTCGCGAAGTGATCGTGTGTTGGAACATGGGTACTTATTTCGCTACCAACCTGATCTTACAGATAACACCCTGGAATTTGACCTTTTAGGAAATCCTACCCTAGCAGCTTCGGCTGGAGTAGGTATAGAGATCAGTGAACAAGCAAACTCAGAAAACCGAGTTTGGGTTTGTATTAATGAGCAAGGCTTTGTTTCTGCTGAAGTGGGAAGGTGTTGATGGTGAAAAACAATGTAAAAGGATTCACTTTAATAGAATCAGTGATTGTAATCGTCTTACTGGGTTTTGCGGCGCTTACATTATCCTCTTTTTTAGCTCCACAATCTGCCCAATCTAGCGATGCAAACTACTACAATCGAGCTTCAGCATTAGGTAGTAGTGTTATGTCTAGGTTACTTGCTCAAAGCTATACGGATATTGATACGTTTGATGGTGAAACGGATCTAAGCAACTTGATTAAAGATGCATCTACCTACATAAACTTTCAAGTTGAGGTTTCTATAGACCCAGTATCAGGCGCGAGTAGTAATCTTAAATCTGTCATTGTCGAAGTTACTTCAAGCTCGCAGCCAACAGTGTCCTTTAATGCTTTTAAGGGGAACTATTGATGCGAATGAAAGGCTTTACATTGATCGAGTTGATTCTAGCCATCGTTGTATCTAGCATTCTGTTGCTCGGTTTAGCTAATTTCACGGAAGTGGGTGTAAAAGGTTATTTTAGTACGGTAGAACGTTATCGCTTACAAACTGAAGCCAATTTTGTTATTGAAAAAATATCACGTGAGATGAGGCATGCAGTACCAAACCTATTCCCCTCAGCAGTATCTAGCGGTTGTGTCTCTTTTTACCCAATCGTAGACTCTGGTTTCTATGTGGTATCAGGGGCAGATATTAATTTTTTAGTAGGCGATTCAGATAGTGATATTCAATCACTGAAAAACTTATCAATGGTTATTAACCCAACGCGCCCTTACGAAGAAATTAATAATATCGATAATGTATTCTCATTAACTAATATCAGCCAAGTTACAGGAACAAATGTCTCAGGAGCTGCATTTACTTTGGTCGATCAGGCTAGTGATTTGGTCGGAGGGTCTGTGAGTAATCGGCATTATATTTTTGACGATGATAATCCTGTTGAATACTGTCTTTCTGGCGATGATTTTTTAACAAGAGCCAATGGTGGAGCGCCAGTTACCATTAGTGATAAATTAAATGTTGCTAAAAGCTCCCTTTTATATTCTCCGGCTACGGTTCAGCAAAATGGAATTGTAGATCTAACCTTTACATTTACTGTTAATGGTGAAACCACGACCTTTGAACAAGAAGTGCAGGTGCTCAATGTCCCGTAGTTATCAACAGCGTGGTAGCGCACTTATAATAGTTATTTTTGTCATCGTTATTGTTGGGTTTCTCGCGACAAGTTTAACGCGTACCAGTTGGTCAACTCACGATACCAATACCCGCTCAGTATTGGGCACTCAGGCATGGCTATTAAGCCATTCTGTTAATGAGTATGTAATGACTCAGTTTTATCCGAGCCTTGACCCACTTGCCTCTTCTGCTGTTTCCGCCGCGTGTACTAACCTAGAGCCACTTGGTGTAGTTTCTGAAGCTAAATCTTTGATATCCAGAGTACCAATGAACTGCTCTCTTAATAGTTTAGAGTGCTCAAGTCGTGGTGAATTAGGTGGTTTTGTTTTTTATGTTTTAGAGTCTTCGGTTGTTTGTGGTTCAGGTATCAATCAAGTACAGCGTATTCAAGAAGTTTGGGTGAGGGAATAAACGATGATAAAGCATTTCTCTGTATTATTAGTTGCGCTTTTTTTATCTCCATTAGTTCAAGCTAATGTTAATACTAACCCTCAGTTTGAGTTCGGTACGATTCCCGCCGATAAATGTACTATTTCCGGATCAAAAGTAGAGTGTGTAATTGAGTTTGAAAAAACCTATGATTCAGCGCCTTTGGTGTTTGTTATGTCAACGGTTAATGCGACCCGCTCAAACTTTAATAGTAAAACGACAGAATACCCTTCTGATCTCCGTGTTTGGTCTATTTCATCGAGTCAGGCAACGATAAAGCAGCTACTTCCGCCCCATGATGCGGCGTGTGTTCGCTTGAAGCAGAATGATAAAGGGCAGTGGCGATGTAGCACCAATGCCAGCGATCCTTTAGTGGAGTACGTTGATGCTCCAATGGAAAATATCGATTATTTGGTCATTGAACCTGGCGTACTGGAGTTTGATAGTGGGGCGAAGTTAGTCGCAGGAACAGTTGATTATAACCGTACTTATTCAAATGTTGGTGGTGGGTCTAATAATAGTAAGTTGGTGCAATTCAGTGATTTTGGCTTGTCATCCAACTTTAGCTCTTCTCCGGGCGTTTTAGTACAGATTCAAAGCTTGAGCAATATGCAAGGTAGCGCTCCTGTTTGGTTAACCCCAATAGCTCTAAACCCGACAACAAATGCATTTAATCTAGTCCTTGATCGTTCAGAAGTTTCATCTAATGCTCAGCTTACTAGTAATGAACAAGTTGCTTTTGTCGCAGGGCTAGGAGAAGGGTTTATAAATGGGCAGAAATTTTGGCTTGGCCAAGGGTCAACATCAAATACGCTGAATATCGATGATAGGGTTATCAAACCAATCACAGAAGGTTGTCAGCTTGTACAAGATTTTTCAGCTTCTGGTTTTTCGGGTATCCCTACATTACTCGCGTCAAAGCGTACACGTAATGGTAACAATGGCGGCTGGTTGAGGCGCTGTTCAGTATCGAAAACTGGTGTTGCTTTAATCAACGAAGAAGACATGACTCAAGATTATGAACGTGCGCATGTTGTAGAGCCCTATTCGTACTTTTTATTTGATAAGCCGCCAACGAGTGAAATTTGTCAGTTATTCCCTTCACCAGCTCAAACATGGAAAAATAACGAGAATACTTATATTTTGTTGGATACATCGGAGGGGATAGAAGGAGCGTTAGTATCAAATGGAAAGAGGTATATAGGGTTTCCTCAAAATACGATAACAGGAAATAAGAAGGAGAGCGCTTGTGATAGTACGGAGTGTTATGGTGAAGAAGGATTGTTGGTTAATAAGCAAGAACTAGAAAGCTTCCAATCTCCTGATAATGGACTGGAGACTGTAAATGTATGGCAGGATGATGCAGAATTTTCTAATAATGAATCAATAGGAAGTTTGAGTGTTGGAAAAGGCTCTGTAACATTTTATAGCGGCACATACTGGGTCGGTAGTTTGGATATTAATAACGCAGGGAGAGTCATTATCCCTGACGGAGAAAAAGTTATTATTCACATAGGAAAAGTGAATTTAAGTCATAATGATTCATTTTTCGGTGAAGAAGGTGATGGGCAACTAGTAGTTTTTATCCACGCATTGCAAAACTCTACTGTTAACTTTGCCAACCGGAGTGAGTTTAGAGGTCTTTTATATAGCGAAGTCGATGTCATTATGAGAAACCAGTCAACGGTCTATGGTGCAGTTACTGCTAAGGCTATTAGCCTGAGGAATACTTCTAAGATTATTGCGACTGACAATCATTGTTTTCAACCTTCGGATGACTATGAAATTGATATTTCCCCAGCAACCGATTTAGCTTTGATGTGTGGCGACGACTCCCTTCAATTTACCATTAATACCTCTAATAATGGTGTGGCGGGAAGCCTAGGTGTTACGGTGAGTATTACGCCAGACGCTGATGAATTCGACGTTTCTGTACTGCAAGGACAAGGTTCAGGTACTTACCCTAATTATGTTTCAAATGACGATGGTGAATTAACTTTAAAAGTTGTCGCTAAAGATACTGCCAATATTGATTTTGATACAGGTTATAAGCTAACGGCGACATTAGTCGATGATTCTGGTAAAGAGGTTGAAAGCCAGTTTAAGTTCGTACCATTTAAATTCTCTTTAGTGGATGGCAATACTCCAACCAATCGTCTTGACGTTATTGCGGGGCAAGCTACTCCTACGGTAACTAAAGTTTTAGCCTGCGACCTAGGGGGCTCAATTGTTGTTGCTGAAAATTATGCAGGTGAAGCTGGTGATGAAGTTACTATTACTCATGAGCTTGATAGCTCTTGGAGTGGCTCCGATGGTTCGCTGACTTACTTACCTGAGTTCAAAAAAGGCATCGCCTCAACAGACTTAACTATTTCTGAATCAGGCCTTTTCAATGTCACTTTAAAAGACAGCAGTTTTGATTGTACTGGTTTCGCGGGTTGTCCTGATGATGGGAGTTACGATTTAGAGGGAAGTTTCTCCGTCTACTCTCGTCCTTGGCAATTTGCTATTTGTACGGGCAGCAATTCTGATGGTAACAGCAGTGGTGGGAATGCGTTTGTTGCAGCGGGGGAAGAGTTTGACGTGTTTGCTAAACCAATTAGATTCTCGAGTAACGCTAACCCTTCGTGTAACAATAGCTTAGTAACACAAAACTATTTGCTGTCCTCTGGTGCTGTCGTTGCAACTCATACTCTGGATACTCCTAGCAATAATGGTGCAGTGCTTGGTAGCTTAGAGCCTGGTAGCCAATTGACTCAGTCTAGTTCCGATATTAGTCTTGATGATAATGGTTATAAATTCAAAAGTTTAAATTATTCAGAAGTTGGTAGTATAAATTTTGAAGTGACCGAAGACTCGAGCAGCTTTTATGGCAAGATTCTTGGCGGATTTTCTGGAAACAAGAATATAGGTCGTTTTTATCCTGATTACTTAACACTTATTAGTAACAGTTGGAACTATTCTAGCGGTCAGGATAGTTTTGCTTATATGGCACAGGGTATTTCTTTCAATTTTATCGTTGAAGCCCGCAATCGAGATAACGAACCAGTGACTAACTATGGTCTATTTGCGGATTCATTAAAGGCATCGATTAAGCATGTAGCGATAAACGAAGAAGATGGTGCAGTTTTAAATACAAGGGTTTGGTTATCAGGAGAAAAGGATGCGGACCACATTAGTTGGGGAGAAGATGATTGGTCTTCGGCTCGTTTAACAATTGAAAATTTTGATTATGAATTCTTAAGGCTAGCTAGTGAAGATGGCCCGTACGATGACACTACTAGTGAATTTGGGGTGTGGGTCAGTGATAAAGTTGATGGTGTAGATTTACAATTTCTAGACTTAGACAATACTAATACAGATTATACCAATGGTACAAAGTTTAATGCTCAACCGGATTTTAGATATGGAAGGATGTCTCTCAAAGATGTAGGAGGTAATCAAGGTAGTAGTATCCAAGTTCCATTAGAAGTTCAGTATTGGTCTGGAAGTAAATTTGAGATTAATTCAGATGACAGTGGAAGCCAGTTTAATGGTAGTGATTACTGTGTAACTAAAATTTGGCATGATTCAGAGGTTACAGATGCCAAATTAACTAGCGATACAGATGATAATGGAAGTGATGATATTGTCTCAGTATTGAAGGGGGTATCAAGTAACCTTATTGCTAAGCAAGATACTAGTCGTCGTGAGCAAGTCAGGTTGTTTTTAAGGCAGGGTAGTTCACCAAGTGGAGCTACTTGTTTTGGAAGTAAGGGAACTCAACCTTGGCTACAGTATAACTGGAGAGGCTTAGGTGATGAAGATCCATCCACCGTCGTCACATTCGGTATCTACCGCGGTAACGATCGAGTGATCTACCGAGGTGAAAGTGGCTTAACAGGTCAGTAATAATATAATTTTTGCCCCTTAAGTTAGGAATCTGTAAGAAATTGCGGGTTTCAGTCCATGTTTGTACTTCAATGCCTTGCCGTAACAGCAAGGCATTGGTACATTTAGTGCAATTTTTGTCTTCTAATTCTTGCAGGATGAGCGAAGAATATGTTTAAAAAACTTCGTGGCATGTTTTCAAACGACCTATCGATTGATTTAGGTACAGCCAATACCCTTATTTATGTAAAAGGCCAAGGCATTGTTCTTGATGAGCCTTCAGTTGTAGCTATTCGCCAAGATCGTGCGGGTTCTGCAAAGAGTGTCGCTGCTGTTGGCCACGCTGCTAAGCAAATGCTTGGTCGTACGCCTGGTAACATTTCAGCGATCCGTCCAATGAAAGACGGTGTAATTGCCGACTTTTACGTAACGGAAAAAATGCTTCAGCACTTCATCAAACAAGTGCATGACAACAGTGTGCTTAAACCAAGTCCTCGTGTTTTGGTTTGTGTACCTTGTGGTTCAACACAGGTTGAGCGTCGTGCTATCCGTGAATCAGCGTTAGGTGCTGGTGCTCGTGAGGTTTACCTAATCGATGAGCCTATGGCTGCTGCGATTGGTGCTGGCCTACGTGTCTCTGAGCCAACAGGTTCAATGGTTGTTGATATCGGTGGTGGTACTACTGAAGTTGCGGTTATCTCACTGAACGGTGTGGTTTACTCGTCTTCTGTTCGCATTGGTGGTGACCGTTTTGATGAAGCGATCATCAACTACGTTCGTCGTAACTACGGCAGCTTGATCGGTGAAGCGACAGCAGAGAAGATCAAACACGAAATCGGTTCAGCTTACCCTGGCGATGAAGTCGAAGAGATCGAAGTACGTGGTCGTAACCTTGCTGAAGGTGTGCCTCGTAGCTTTAGCCTAAACTCAAACGAAATCCTTGAAGCACTTCAAGAACCTCTATCTGGCATCGTATCTGCAGTCATGGTTGCACTTGAACAGTGTCCACCAGAGCTGGCTTCTGATATCTCAGAAAACGGTATGGTACTAACAGGTGGTGGTGCACTGCTTAAAGACCTTGATCGCCTGTTAACAGAAGAAACAGGTATCCCTGTTGTTGTTGCAGAAGAGCCATTAACGTGTGTTGCTCTAGGTGGCGGTAAAGCTCTAGAGATGATCGACATGCACGGCGGCGATCTGTTCAGCGAAGAATAATATCTAGTGTTAGGCTCTTTTCTTATCTAGTTTTATGTAAAGAGCCTAGGACCTTGTCTATAGGATCAAATGTAGCTCTAGGACCAAATATAGAATGAAGCCAATTTTTGGTAGAGGTCCCTCTCTACAATTGCGCCTGTTTTTTGCTGTAATTTTATCAGCCAGCCTTATGCTGGCTGATAGTCGTTTAGATGCTTTCTCAAATGTTCGCTATCTATTAAACAGCATGGTTGCGCCTATTCAATATGCAGCCAACTTGCCTCGCACTATGTTCGATGGTGTTTACGACCGTTTTAGCACTCGCAAAGGGTTAATTGAATCTAACCATAATATTAAACGAGAAGTCTTGCGTCTGAAGAGCGAGCTGATTCTGCTTGAGCAATATCAAGAAGAAAACAAGCGCCTTCGTAAGCTGTTAGGCTCGCCGTTTATCCGTGATGAGAAGAAAGTCGTCACAGAAGTTATGGCGGTAGACACTTCACCATATCGCCATCAAGTCGTGATCGACAAAGGTCAGATTGATGGGGTGTATGAAGGTCAGCCGGTGATCAACGAAAAAGGCATTGTCGGCCAAGTCACTTTCGTTGCTGCTCATAATAGTCGTGTATTACTACTCACTGATGCAAACAATGCGATTCCTGTTCAGGTTATTCGTAATGACATCCGTGTGATTGCTTCGGGCAATGGCATGATTGATGAGATCCAGCTAGAGCACATTCCAACCAGTACCGATATACAAGAAGAAGATCTGTTGGTGACATCAGGTCTTGGTGGGGTATATCCAGAAGGTTATCCAGTCGCCTATGTTACGGCCGTTGATTACGACCCGAAACGTGAGTTCGCTGTGATTAAAGCAGAGCCTGTGGTTGAGTTCGATAAGCTCAGATACCTGCTGCTTGTATGGCCTGATGAAAACAAACAGATGCAAGCGGATCAATCGAGCATAGAACAAGCATTGTTAGAGGGCGAAGATGGCCAATAGCGTTTTAAGAAGCAAGGTCGTAATTGGCTGCTCATTTTTAGTAGCCCTTATTCTGCAAACGATCCCTTGGCCTGGTAGCTTAGATCTATTTAGACCATCTTGGTTGCTGCTGGTTACGTGTTACTGGGTTTTGGCTCTACCGCATCGTGTTAACGTGGGTAGTGCTTTGATTTTAGGCTTATTGTGGGACCTTTTGATCGGCTCTACTCTGGGTATTCGAGGCATGATGATGGCAATAGTGATGTACATTATTGCGATGAACTTCCTCGTCATTCGTAACATGGCGTTATGGCAGCAAGCGATGATCATTGCCGCGTTAACGGTCTTGTTTGAGGTGTTGATCTTCTTTGGTGAATATTTGATCCAAGATGTTGTTTTCAATCCGTTATCGTTATGGAGCGCATTGATAAACTGTATACTTTGGCCTTGGATGTTTTTATTAATGAGACGCGTGCGTCGCCATTGGCATGTGAGGTAGCGTGACGATGGAAAAGAAACATTTAGTTTTGGCATCCGGCTCTCCACGCCGCAAAGAATTGCTATCTCAACTCGGTTATGAGTTTTCTGTCCTCGTAACCGATGTTGAAGAGTGTAAACACGCTCAAGAAACCGCCGAAGAATATGTTAAGCGACTATCTTTAGATAAAGCTTTAGCTGCGTTGTTTTTATTGAAAGATAACCCTTCTGAAAGGCAGCATGTCGTTTCTAGTTCTGATACTGTAGATCATGGCTCTGATATAGTCGTTCTTGGTTCTGACACAGTCGTCGTAAGCCAAGGGCAAGTGCTTGAGAAACCCACCGATTTTGCTGACTCTAAGCGCATGCTTACTCAGTTAGCGAATGAACGTCACCAAGTGATGACGGCGGTTTCTGTGGTTTCAGAAGAAAAACAAAGAACAGAAGTCATTATTACCGACGTATGGTTTAAACCCCTCAGTGAAAAAGAAATAGAACAATACTGGCAAACAGGGGAGCCATGCGATAAAGCCGGTAGCTATGGGATCCAAGGTTTGGGCGGACGCTTTGTCACCCGAATCGAAGGTAGTTATTACGCCGTTGTCGGCTTACCTTTATTTGAAACGGACCAGCTACTGCAAGAATTCTTATAATTACTAATCTGAGGTGCACCATGAGTGCTGAATTGTTGCTGAACGTGACCCCGAGTGAAACTCGTGTGGCCATGATTGAAGGGGGGGCTCTTCAAGAGATCCATGTCGAACGAGATGCTCGACGCGGTATCGTAGGAAATATCTATAAAGGACGTGTAAGCCGTGTTCTTCCGGGAATGCAGGCGGCTTTTGTGGATATAGGCCTTGAGAAAGCAGCTTTTTTACACGCCTCTGATATTGTCCCACACACTGAATGTGTCGCTGAAAACGAAAAGAAACAATTTCAGGTTCGTGATATTTCAGAGCTTGTCCGTCAAGGGCAAGACATTGTGGTGCAAGTGGTCAAAGACCCTCTTGGTACTAAAGGTGCTCGCTTAACCACTGATATCACTCTACCGTCTCGTTATCTGGTATTTATGCCGGGCGCAAGTCATGTTGGTGTATCTCAACGTATCGACAGCGAGTCTGAACGTAACCGTCTTAAAAAAGTCGTGTCTCGTTACTGTGACGAACACGGTGGCTTCATCATCCGCACAGCAGCAGAAGGTGCAGATTCAAATGAGTTGGCACAAGATGCCGCATTCTTGAAGCGATTATGGCTAAAAGTATTAGAGCGTCGTGGTAAGCACAAGGCGCGTACTCGTTTGTATGGTGAGCTTTGCTTAAGCCAACGTATCTTACGTGACTTCGTCGGTACTGAGCTGAGCAAGATTCAGGTCGATTCTCGTCTAGAATATGAAAACCTAAAAGAGTTTACCTCTGAATACGTGCCTGAGCTGACAGACAAGCTTGAGCTGTATGAAGGTGATAAGCCTATCTTTGATATGTACGATACCGAGAACGAAATTCAGCGTTCATTGGATCGTAAAGTCGAATTAAAGTCTGGTGGATATCTGATTATCGACCAAACTGAAGCGATGACCACGGTTGATATCAACACTGGCGCGTTTGTTGGTCGTCGTAATCTAGAAGAGACGATTTTCAACACCAACGTAGAAGCGACTCAAGCGATTGCTCGCCAGCTACGTCTGCGTAACCTAGGTGGCATCATCATTATCGACTTTATTGATATGTTGTCTGAGGAACATCGTAAGCGAGTACTAACTTCTTTAGAGGCTGCGCTCGACAAAGACCGTGTGAAAACCAATATTAATGGCTTCACGCAGCTTGGTTTGGTTGAGATGACTCGTAAACGTACTCGTGAAAGTATTGAGCATATCCTATGTTCGAGCTGTCCTGCTTGTGAAGGCCGCGGCAGTGTGAAGACAGTTGAAACCGTTTGTTATGAAATTCTTCGAGAGATCACGCGAGTGAATCGTGCGTACGACGCCGATAAATTTGTGGTCTATGCGGCAGCTGCCGTAGCTGAGGCGTTAGAGGGCGATGAATCTCATGCGCTTGCGGAGCTTGAAGTCTTTATTGGTAAGCAAGTTAAAATCCAGGCTGAGCCTCTGTACATACAAGAGCAGTTTGATGTTGTTATGATGTAATGGAAATTTTGTGAGCTCAAGCGTTACTCTGATTCTACGTGCATGTTTATGGTTAGTGGTTACTCTCTTAGTAACGCTAGCCATTGCCGTTACTACACTGCGTGTAGCCTTGCCCA
Organism: Vibrio sp. 10N.286.48.C11; assembly: GCF_041469805.1. Lineage (NCBI taxonomy): Bacteria > Pseudomonadati > Pseudomonadota > Gammaproteobacteria > Vibrionales > Vibrionaceae > Vibrio > Vibrio sp. 10N.286.48.C11. Next base: position 39,771 of record NZ_JBFRLK010000010.1, read on the forward strand.
ATTTAAACAAGTATCAATCTGAAATTGAGCTTTGGGTAAACCAACACTCCGGTTTTGATTTTTCGATTCAAGATGTGGGCGGTTTTTGGCGTAACACTCACCCCTCTATTGCTCTGCAAGGCGTTAAAGCTAGCCTCCCCAATGCAGAAGATGTGACCTTCTCTGTTGAGCGTGTTGAAGTCGAGTTTGACTTGATTCAATCGCTCGTGCAGATGCGCCCGGTTGTGGCCGATCTAGTCATGAATCAAATGTATCTTGATATCCGCTCAATTGATCTGTTTGCCGGACAAAATGGCAAAGACGAACCTACAGATCCCGAGTCTTCCAAGCGAGTGATACAAGAGCTCGATAATTTACTGCTAAAAACACTCGTCGATGTAACTGCAAAAGATTCTTCTATTCTTTATCACTCTGTTTCGGGTGAAGAACGTCAGCTCGATATAGAAACCTTAAAATGGCAAAATTCAGACAAACATCACCTTGCTGAAGGTGTGGTGAGTATCAAAGATGCCAATCTAAACTCTCTGTCAGTTAGTGCTAACTTTATTGATGGTGGGTCACTGACTGATGTGACTGGTGAGTTTTATGTCAGTGCCGACAGCATTTCTGTTAAGCCATGGCTTACGCATTATATGCAGGCGGAATCCGGCATTGAAACGGGTACTGTGAGCTTGAATAGCTGGCTTACGCTGCGAAATAGCAAGCCAGTGAGCGCTTATGTTGAGGTTTTACCCTCAGAACTGGCGTGGAACGAAGATGGCGAGCATGACCTCATGCTTGAGTCCGGTGTCTTTAAGTTGTCGCCGACTGATGATGGTTGGCAAGTAAATGGTCACTCACTAAACCTTAGAACGGATGACACACCTTGGCCGGAACTCGACGTAGCGTTCAAGTGGAATCAAGGTCCATGGCAACTCAACATTTCTGAGCTGGATATTGCGACTATTACTCCGTTGATTAAGCTGCTGCCTGACTCTGAACAATCAACCAAAATGATTAACGTATTGGCGCTGGGCGGCTCTGTTTCTGATATCCGTGTTTCCATGGATTCAGGTATCGAGAGTCTGCGTTATTCAGCGAGCTTCTCTGATCTTGCTATCGAGCAATGGGAACTAGTCCCAGGCTTTAGCCAAGTGTCCGGTAGCGTGTTTGGCTCTGCATCAGAAGCGAAAGCAAGCCTGCATGTTATTGACGATGTATTCCCTTACGGTGACGTATTCCAAGCTCCTTTGAATATCAAACAAGGTCAGGTTGATATTGTTTGGCAGCAAGATGAAAACGGCTGGAGGCTTTGGTCTGACAAAGTCACGGCAGCCACGCCAGATCTACAAGTACTAGGTGCATTCCGCTTAGACTTCCCAAATGATGCGAGCCCATTTTTATCGTTCTACGGTGAAGCGGACGCTTACAATGTCGGCGAGACATGGCGCTATCTGCCAACATTAGCACTTGGACAAGACCTTACCGATTATCTTTCTACAGCGATTCAAGCAGGTAAAGCGGATACCGTAAAACTGTTGTGGCATGGTGAGTTGGCGCAATATCCATACACCAATCATGATGGTATTTTCCAGGTTTGGGTTGGCTTAGAAGATGCGAAATTCAGCTTTGATACCGCGTGGCCACTGATTACTGATCTTCAGCTTGATCTGTTGTTTGAAAATGATGCGATGCATCTGGATTCTCGCTCAGCTCAACTGATGGATGTGACGGCAGATCGAATCACAGGACGCATTCCTTATTTAGGGGAAGGCGGCCATATTGAAATTGAAGCTAAAGCGACGGCGTCTGGCAACGCAGTACGCGATTACATGACGTCTTCGCCACTGGTGGGCTCGGTAGGCGCAGCCTTAACCGCACTTCAAGTGAGTGGTGATGTCTCTTCTGAGTTCCAGCTGAATATTCCGTTTGATTCTGAAAAAGAAGCAAGAGCATGGGGTTACGCCGACTTAAGTGGCAACCATGTTGAGATTGAAGCGCCGCCAATGGTGCTCGAGAACACCACGGGTCGAATTGAATTTGATAATGACGTAGTGACGGCAAATGGCCTCGCTGCGGATCTGCTTAACCAAGGTATCTCGCTTGATTTTAAGGGCCTTAATGATGGTCCTGGCTATGCAGTTGATATTGATGTGTTAGGTGATTGGGACGTCAAGCCTCTAGAACCTTACATCGGTGAGCAATGGTTAAGCCGCTTATCAGGTCATGCGCAATGGCAAAGCCAGATTGATATCCAGCTGAATGATATCGGCTTTACCTACCAACTAGACTTACAGTCAGACCTAAAATACTTGGCGAGTGATTACCCATATCCATTGGCGAAAAAATCACTAGAAAGTGGCTCTGCAAGGCTACAGGCATCGGGTAACCAAGAGACGATTACCGCGCGCCTGCAATTGCCAAACACCAAGTACCAAGCTGAGATTGATATCACAGGCGACGTGCCTGAGTTAACGGCGACCAACTTAGTGCTTGGTCGCGGTGGCTACAAAATTAGCCCGGTGGTGGGCCATCACGCCCTGATTCGTACAGACAAATTCAATGCCGATGATTGGTTATCGGTTGTAATGGAACCGGTAAAGCCTTCAACGGCTGTACTTAGTCAAATGAACACGCCAACCATACCTGCGCCAAGCCGTATTACCTTTGAGAGTAAAGAGCTGATCTTGGGTGGTATCTCTTGGAATGACGTCGATTTTAGTGCTAGTAAGAACAAACAGGCGTGGCAAATGGAAGTGTCTAGCCAAGAGCTAGAAGGGGATATTAACTACCTGCCTCCTTATGATTTGACAGTTTCACTGGATCGTCTGCATCTGTTTGTTCCTGAGTGGAGTGATAAGAACAACCAAGATCAGCAACTGCTGCAACGTAAAGAACAAGCTGCGCCATTGATATCCAAATTGGATAGAGAGATCCACGATGCGATGCCAAACCTGACCCTGACGCTGAACGACTTTTGGCTGCAAGGCTACAAGGTGGGTAAGGTCGATGTTGAAATGACGAGGAACGAAGATCGTATCGAGTGGAACAAAATCCAGGTGCGAAGCGGCGGTAACAAAGCGGATGTGAGTGGCTGGTGGGAACTGCAAGGTGACAAGAGTCATTCATCGTTAACCGTTGATGTTGAAGGTGAAAACAACAGCGAGCTCATGGAGCGCTTTGGTATTACTTCCGGGATTCAAAAAGCGCCATTCGCGTTGGAAGGTCAACTAAATTGGGATGGTTCGCCTTGGGGAATCAAAATGGATACCCTTGATGGCAACGTTAAAACCAAGTTTGGTAAAGGCATTATCTCGGATGTGAGCGGCGCAGCTCGATTACTTGGCCTGTTTAGCCTAGATTCGATCATCCGTAAGATGCAGCTCGATTTCTCAGATGTGTTTGATAAAGGTATGGCCTTCAACAGCATCACCGGAACGGGCGAGATTCAAAATGGTATCTTCCTGACCAATGATCTGAACATGGATGCGGTCGCAGGTGAGATGAAAATCAAAGGTATCGCTAACCTCAACACGCGTCAGGTTGATGCTGAGGTGAACTTTACCCCAGATATTACCTCGGGTATTCCCGTATTAACGGCCTTTGCGGTAACCCCTCAAACGGCGCTGTACGTATTGGCGGTGACCACGGTTATCTCGCCAGTTGTGGAAGTCTTTACCCAAGTAAATTATTCGGTGAAAGGACCATTGGATTCACCAACGGTGAGCGAACTTTCTCGTAGCTCTGGCGAGTTTCAGCTGCCAGAGAAGCTGAGAAAATTAGCTGAATAGGCCTTAAATTAGCCGAAAAGACCTTATGCCCGAGTCAGCGAATATACGGTGAAATGCTGATTTCTGAATCATAATGAATGGAGGAGCGATACACATGGATTGTGTTGGGTTGATTCAAATGACATCTGGCCCCAGCCCTGAATTGAACTTTGAGTACCTTGCTCAAGAAGTTGCAAAGTGCAAAGAGTTGGGGGCTAAGTGGGTTGTTTGCCCTGAAAACGCGTTAGTTTTTGGCAGTAAAGCCGACTATCACCAGTGTGCTGAGCCTTTTAATGATGGCCCACTGCAAAAGAAAATCTCTGAGCTAGCAAAGCTTCACAGAATTTGGATCGTCATTGGCAGTATGCCGATAAGCACAACTAACGGAGTGACGACCACCACCTTGGTGATTGATGATTTTGGTTGCCTCGTTGCTCATTACGACAAGCTACACATGTTTGATGTGGATGTCGCTGACGCCCATAAGTGCTATCGAGAGTCGGATATTTTCACTCCGGGCAACCAAGTTGTGACAGCGGAAACGCCTTTTGGTCGCTTAGGTTTGAGTATTTGTTATGATGTGCGCTTTCCACACTTGTATTCAGAGTTACGTAAGCAAGGGGCACAAATCATTGTGGTGCCTGCGGCTTTTACAGCGGTAACGGGTCAAGCGCACTGGGAAGTACTATTAAGATGCCGCGCGGTTGAAACACAGTCGTGGATTGTCGCGGTAGGTCAAGGCGGAAAACACCCTTGCCAAAGAGAAACATGGGGACACTCAATGGTGGTTGATCCATGGGGACGAGTGGTCGCACAGTTAGACCAAGATCCTAAAAGTATGGTGGTTGAGATAGACACATCCAGTTGCGAGTCCATTAGGCAAAATATGCCCATCGCGCAACACTCTCGATTTACCAATCAATTTTAATTACAAACAAGAGCCATCTATGAGCATTAATCAAATTGAAGAAGCGCTACTGAACCCGACAGGGCTTACGGAGCAAAATATCGCAGATACATTGGCGAGTATTGCTACCCGCCAAATTGATTATGCTGATATCTACTTTCAGTCAAGCTGGCACGAATCTTTAGTGCTAGAAGACAGCATTATTAAAGACGGCTCTTTCAATATCGATTGCGGTGTTGGCGTTCGTGCAGTATCTGGTGAAAAGACTGGTTTTGCTTACTCTGACCAAATCCAATTGGATGGTCTTAAGCAGAGCGCAATTGCGGCTCGTGGTATTGCTAAACAAGGTCAAAACGGCAAGGTTCAAGCGTTCAAACGCAACTCTAATCAAGCTTACTATGATGCAGTTAACCCGCTTGCGAGTTGGGAAAAACAGCAGAAAACAGAATTACTAAAATCATTAGATGCTTACATTCGCACTAAAGAGCCGATGGTGACTGAAGTATCGGTGAGTTTAAGTGGTGTGCATGAGCAGATGCTGGTTGCTGCGACTGATGGCACTTACGCTGGTGATATTCGTCCGCTGGTTCGCTTGTCTATTAGCGTACTTGCACAGAAGGGTGATCGTCGTGAGCGTGGTAGCGCTGGTGGTGGTGGCCGTTTTGGTTACGACTTCTTCTTAAGTGATGACAAAGGCACTCAAGTTGCTTACCAATTTGCGGATGAAGCGATTCGCCAAGCATTAGTTAACCTTGAAGCGGTTGCAGCGCCTGCTGGTGCCATGCCTGTGGTTCTTGGTTCTGGTTGGCCGGGCGTTCTGCTGCATGAAGCGGTAGGCCACGGTTTAGAAGGCGACTTCAACCGTAAAGAGTCGTCAGTATTCTCTGGCAAAGTTGGTGAGCAAGTAACTTCAAGCCTATGTACGATTGTCGATGACGGTACATTAACGGATCTACGCGGTTCATTGAACGTCGATGATGAAGGTGTTAACGGTCAGTACAATACGTTAATCGAAAACGGCATCCTAAAAGGTTACATGCAAGATAAGCTGAACGCTCGTCTAATGGGTGTAGCACCGACAGGTAATGGTCGTCGTGAGTCATACGCGCATCTTCCAATGCCACGTATGACGAATACATACATGCTACCGGGCGAACACACACCGGAAGAGATCATCGCGACGGTTGAGAAAGGTATCTACGCACCGAACTTCGGTGGCGGTCAGGTCGATATCACATCAGGTAAGTTTGTATTCTCAGCGTCTGAAGCGTACATGATTGAAAACGGTAAGATCACTCACCCAGTGAAAGGCGCGACGCTAATCGGTTCTGGTATCGAAGCGATGCAGCAGGTGTCTATGGTGGGTAACGACCTAAGCATCGACCGTGGTGTGGGTGTGTGTGGTAAGGCTGGTCAAAGTGTGCCAGTGGGTGTTGGTCAACCAACATTGAAACTAGACTCGCTAACCGTTGGTGGTACTGAGTAATTCAGACTAACCTCTGCCGACTTACTTCAAAATATTAAATTGAAAAGCGCCTCCAATGTGAGGCGCTTTTTGTTTTTAGATTACTGATTCAGTGAGCGTATAGAGTCACTACATGTTCTCTTCCGCAAACTCAGCTAGTCGGCTACGCACCACACCATTGAGGTGGATGTTGGCACTGCCTTCGAAGTTTTTAAAACGCTCAACCATGTAGGTTAAGCCTGAAGTCACAGGGGTTAGGTAAGAAGAATCTATCTGCGCTAAGTTACCTGAGCAGACGATCTTAGTACCTTCACCACAACGGGTGATGATGGTTTTTATCTGTGAAGCGGTGAGGTTCTGACACTCATCCAAAAGCACAAAGGCATTTTGAATCGAGCGGCCACGCATGAAGTTGATTGATTTGAACTGGATATTGGCTTTGTCACAGATGTACTTCATCGAGCCTTCTGTGCAGTGGTCGTTCTTGTGCAGCGCTTCCAGTGTATCGGTCACTGCGGCTAACCAAGGCAACATTTTCTCTTCCTCTGTACCCGGAAGGAAACCTATCGATTCACCAATATCAGGGGTGTTGCGGGTTACGATGATCTTATCGAATTGCTTACGTTCAATGGTTTGTTCAAGTGCAGCAGCCATAGCAAGCAGTGTCTTACCACTACCTGCGGCGCCAGTGAGAATCACAAGATCAATATCAGGGTCGAGCAGCGCATCAATCGCCATGCCTTGATAGACGTTCTTTGGTGTGATGTCCCATGCTCTGCGATTCATCAATCTTTCGCGGCTGAGGTCTCTCAGGGTAATGCTTTCCGGCTCAATCTCCTCGACTCGAGCGGCAAAGTCACTTTCTTCGTCAATCACATATTGGTTGAGGAAGGTTGGCTCGAACGGCGCTCTTGCTAAGGTGTGCAGCGTCTTGCCGCCTAAACTTCTGCTCTCGACATTATCGATACCATCCCAAAATGAGCCTTCCAGTTGTTGGAAGCCTTTGGTGAGGTATTGGATATCATCAATCAGTTGGTCAGTTTGATAGTCTTCAACAAAACGTACACCGGCGCCTTTTGCTCGTAAACGCATATTGATGTCTTTGGTGATGAGAACCACTTCGCGTGGTGCGCGTTTATTTTGAAGATAGAGGACAGCGTTGAGGATTCGGTTATCGCCCGCCTTGTCATCGGCAAAGGCTTTGATGCTTTCTTGAAGTTCGTAGTCAGCGAGTATTGAAATACTGCCAGATGCATTTATGTCTTTAGAAAAAGGGATGCCTTCCGATATTTGGTCTGGTGTGGCTTCCCTGAACAGGTCTTCGAGCGTTCGAATCGCAATTCTCGCATCTCGAGCAACGTCTCTTTTACTGTCTTTGATTCTGTCGAGTTCTTCTAGCACTGTCATGGGGATAACGACATCGTGCTCTTGGAAAGAAAATATAGCGAAGGGTTCGTGAAGTAGGATATTGGTGTCTAAAACAAATAGCTTCCGGTTGGTCTCGCCCATAGCATCTCCTTGCCGACGTGCGGCTTGCCTTGCATTCATTGAACGTAGATAAAGCTCATATAAAGATTAGTATCTGATTCTGGTGATAGTCAACTACTCACCTAAACTTCATCTAGAGGAACAGCACCATATCGTTACGAGTGAATATGGTGTATTCGTTTGAGAGCAGCAATCTGCTACCTATAGATTAACCATGAATTTTTGACAGTTTGATTGCACTGGCGAAAACAGAAAAAAAGCATGAAATCATCTCCTTTAGGCGTGACCTAAATCACAGCATCGAGTAAGATTAGCGACCTTTTTCTGCACCATTTTCTCGAGATATTTATTATTGAGAGCGCACTTAAAAAGTGGCTGCAAACTAGACATTTTTGGCTATATTTTTAGTTCAGGAGCGATAATGTTCTTGTTTAAAACTGCAGTTAAGAAGACCAAATTCCAACTATAAGATTGAGGTAGTCGATTCATGACATTTGCTTTGGGGCAACGCTGGATAAGCGATACGGAGAGCGATTTAGGTTTAGGTACCGTTGTAGCAATGGATGCTCGCACAGTGACACTAATGTTTGCAGCGTCAGAAGAAAACCGTGTTTATGCACGTACTGATGCTCCCGTAACCCGAGTAACGTTTAATGTAGGCGATGTCATCGAATGCCAAGAAGGTTGGTCTCTGTCTGTCGAAGAAGTTATCGAAGACAAAGGGCTGCTAACCTACTTAGGTACTCGCGAAGATACCCAAGAAACAGAAGTCACTCTGCGTGAAATCTTCTTAAGCAACCAGATCCGCTTTAACAAGCCACAAGATAAGCTATACGCAGGTCAAATCGACCGTATGGATAACTTTGTGTTGCGTTACCGTGCGCTAAGCAACCAGTACCAACAACACAAGAGCCCGATGCGTGGCTTGTGTGGTATGCGTGCTGGCTTGATCCCTCATCAGCTATACATCGCTCATGAAGTGGGTCGTCGTCACGCTCCGCGCGTTTTACTGGCTGATGAAGTGGGCCTAGGTAAAACCATCGAAGCGGGCATGATCATCCACCAACAGGTGCTGTCTGGCCGTGCTGAACGCATTCTGATTGTGGTTCCTGAAACCCTACAACACCAATGGTTAGTAGAGATGATGCGCCGTTTCAACCTGCATTTTTCTATCTTCGATGAAGAGCGTTGTATTGAAGCGTTTGCTGAATCGGACAACCCATTTGATACCCAGCAGTACGTTCTGTGTTCTTTGGACTTCCTACGTAAGAGCCGTAAGCGCTACGAGCAAGCACTTGAAGGCGAGTGGGACTTGTTGGTTGTCGATGAAGCGCACCACCTTGAGTGGAGCCAAGACAAACCAAGCCGTGAATACCAAGTGGTTGAAGGCTTAGCGGAAAATACGTCTGGTGTGCTACTACTAACAGCAACGCCTGAACAGCTTGGTCGTGAGAGCCACTTTGCACGTCTGCGTCTGCTTGATCCTGATCGCTTCTACGATTACGAAGCATTCGTTGAAGAAGAAGACCAATACGCACCGGTTGCTGATGCAGTAACGGCTCTGTTCTCTGGAGTGAAGCTTGAAAACAGCGCGAAGAACCAGATTACGGAACTGCTTTCTGAGCAAGATGTTGAGCCTCTATTCCGCGTTATCGAAGGTGATAGCAGCGAAGAAGAGCAAGCGTTAGCTCGCCAAGAATTGATTGATAACCTTATGGATCGCCATGGTACTGGCCGTGTTCTTTTCAGAAACACACGTGCTGCAATCAAAGGCTTCCCTAAGCGTAATGTAAACCTACTGCCGATGGAGATTCCAACGCAGTACACAACCTCAATGCGTGTATCTGGCATGATCGGTGGCAAAATGGCTCCCGAAGCTCGTGCAATGAAGATGCTGTATCCAGAAGAGATCTTCCAAGAGTTTGAAGGTGAAGATTCAAGCTGGTGGCAGTTCGACTCACGTGTTAACTGGTTGATTGAAAAGATCCAAGACAAGCGCAGCGAGAAAATCCTAGTGATCGCCTCTCGTGCAAGTACGGCTCTTCAATTAGAGCAAGCACTGCGTGAGCGTGAAGGTGTGCGTGCAACCGTATTCCACGAAGGCATGTCGATTCTAGAGCGTGATAAAGCTGCGGCTTACTTTGCTCAAGAAGAGGGCGGCGCTCAGGTTCTTATCTGTAGTGAAATCGGCTCTGAAGGTCGTAACTTCCAGTTCGCTAACCAACTTGTGATGTTCGATCTTCCATTCAACCCAGACTTGCTTGAGCAACGTATTGGCCGTTTGGACCGTATCGGTCAGCTGCGTGATATCGACATTCATGTTCCTTACCTAAAAGGCACATCACAGGCGATCCTTGCGCGTTGGTTCGATGAAGGTCTGAATGCATTTGCGGAAACTTGTCCAACGGGTCGCACGGTTTACGATAAGTACTCAGATGTTCTTATCGAGATGCTGGCTTCTGGTAACACTGAGCAACTTGATGAAGTGATTGAAGAGTCTGCCAAGCTAAATCAAAGCCTGAAATCAGATCTAGAAAAAGGCCGTGATCGCCTATTAGAAATGCACTCAAACGGCGGCGACAAAGCGCATGAAATTGCAGAGAAGATTGCCTCGACTGACGGCGACACTAACCTAGTAACGTTTGCACTAAGCCTGTTCGATACGATTGGCTTGAACCAAGACGACAAGGGTGAGAATGCTCTGGTTGTAACGCCGTCTGAGCACATGATGGTGCCAAGCTACCCAGGCTTACCATACGAAGGCGCAACCATCACGTTTGATCGTGATACTGCGCTTTCTCGTGAAGACATGAACTTCATTAGCTGGGAACACCCAATGATTCAGGGCGGTATCGATCTGCTACTGAGTGAAGGTGTTGGTGCATCAGCGGTATCACTACTGAAAAACAAAGCGCTGCCAGTGGGTACTATCCTGCTTGAGCTGGTTTACCTTGTGGATGCGCAAGCGCCGAAACGCAGCGGTATCAGCCAGTTCTTGCCTAAGACGCCAATTCGTTTGATGATGGATGGCCGTGGTAATGACTTATCAGCTCAGGTTGAGTTCGACAGCTTTAACCGTCAATTAAGCCCTGTAAACCGTCACCTAGCGAGCAAGCTAGTTAACTCGGTACAAGGTGAAATTCACAAGCTAATCGAAGCGGGTGAGACGCACGTACTTCCTAAAGTGGAAGAAGTGCGTGAACAAGCTCAACGAGATATGCAGACTAACCTGAACGGTGAATTAGAGCGTCTACAAGCGCTTAAAGCCGTGAATCCTAATATTCGTGATGAAGAGCTAGAGGTAATCGAAGCTCAAATCAATGAACTGACCGGTTACATCAGCAAAGCTCAGGTTCAGCTAGATTCATTACGCTTGATTGTGGTTTCTCACAACTAGTTTTGAATTAGCGAAATGCTTCAACGAAATAAGGCCTTCATTATGAAGGCCTTATTTGTATCTGTAGCTTAATTAACAATTCAAGTAGCTGGTTACATTAACCACTTCCACCAAACAAATACCGCTAGGAAACCAAATAGGTAAACAAGACCTGCTACAGACAACCATTTTAGTTTGCTGCCAATGGCTAGCGCTTCTGGAAGCTTAGCTTTGTTGACCAAGATGAAATTAAGCAGAGCGAAGAATGGCGTTGTTGCAAACGCGAGTACCATTGCGAAATCGAGCATAGGCATCAGTGCTGCGCTAAAGAACATCACAATCGCGAGTGCCGCGATAGAGACAATGATTATCCAGCCTTGCAGCATTCTTGGGCTTGAATCTTTTTTGAATAATAGACGTTGTGATTCAGCAAGCACGCGTGAGTAGCCATCGATAACGGTAATGGTGCTACCAAAGATACAGAAGAAAGCGATAAGAGCGATTAACGGGCGAGACCATTCACCAATTGTCGAAGCGTAGATGCCGACCAATTGATGAGTAAAGCCAACACCGGAGCGAGACAGTTCAACTCCCGAACCGTGAAGTACTAGCGCGCCTAACGCAACGAATACTAAAGCAAGCAGCGCCGTACCAATGTAGCCAACGTTAAAGTCGAACAGCGCTGATTGTGCGGTCACTTCCTGCTTCTCTTTTTGGCTTTTTAGCCACATAGAGGTGATGCTTGATATTTCGATAGGCGCAGGCATCCAACCCATGGTCACCACGATAAAACCAATAGCAGCCAATGACCAAGGCGACGGTGGAACAAAAGCAGCATCAGGTTCGACTGGAGAGCCGATAGCAATGGCGACTGCAGCTAAGGTTGTGATGGTTAAGATCGCCATGATCGCTTTAGATAGTGTATCTAGAGCACGATAATGGCCAGCAAACAGAATGATCAAACAGGTCGCTAAAACGATCATGCACAAGGTGCTAGTGGCTAAATCGAAAGGAACAAAGTAACTGAGTAGGCTTGCACTGAATAATAGCAGGGCAGCGGTATTCACGACCGCAGATATGGCACTCAAGATCGAAAAGATCACAAGGTATGGGCGGCCTAGGTTAGAGTAACCTTCCACCAAGCTTTGACCCGTTCCTAGCGTGTATTGGATGCCGGCTCTGAAGAATGGATATTTAAATACGTTAACGAGGATAATGAGAGCGGCAAGCTGCCAACCATAAATCGCACCCGCCTTGGTTGAGGCGACTAAGTGAGAACCACCTACAGCCGCTGCGGCCATCATAACGCCTGGGCCAAGAGACTTAATTAAACTTGATAGGGGAGCTGAGGTTGGTGTTTTTGTGTTGGTGGTTTTAACCGTACTGTCCATCGTTTTTCCTTTGATGCTGACTTCTTATTATCTGTTACCCTATCAATACCATGTTTTGTAAAGCCGTCAACTTTTATGTACGAAAATATTGAAAATTGTATTTATTTATAAACGAATCAACCGTGAATTATTTGTTCACTAGCAATTAAGAGGCTTCAATGGCGTTAGAACAGTACACACCACCACGTGAACCGTGGATTGATATTGTTTATCAAGATGACGATATTCTTGTGGTGAACAAGCCTGCAGGCCTGCTTTCTGTTCCGGGTAGGTTACCTGAGCATTACGACAGTATGTGGAGTCGCTTGGTTGTCGAATTTCCAGAGATTCAAGTCGTGCATCGATTAGACATGTCGACATCGGGCTTGATGCTGCTCGCTAAACACAAACAAGCTGAGCGTCATTTGAAGAAGCAATTTCAATATCGACTGACACACAAACTCTATTACGCCCGAGTATGGGGTTCAGTAGAAGAAGCTGAAGGTTTGATTGACCTCCCTCTTATTTGCGATTGGCCAAACCGGCCGAAGCAGAAAGTGTGTTTCGAGGATGGTAAATCATCTCAGACTCGCTATGTGGTTGAGCAAGAAGAGGTAAAAACGACCTTATTGAAGCTACTGCCTATCACGGGACGATCTCATCAGTTGCGAGTGCACTGCATGGAGGTGGGGAATCCTATTGTGGGTGATGAGTTTTATGCAACGCCAGATGCATTTATCTATAGCGAGAGGTTAGCTCTGCACGCGTGTGAACTCAGTTTTTATCACCCGGCCAATGATCAGTTATTCAAAGCCTTTGTTCCGTGTGAGTTTTATCCTCAAGCATCGCCACAAATCGAACAGCACTTTGAAATTGCGCCTGAGCTTCCAGACTACAGTAAGCTAAAAGCTTAGAATGGACTGATTCATAGATCTAACCAAGGAAGAAGAATGCCAACGCTGAAAGTTGTGTTTCTCGATAGAGCGACTATCCCATCTCAAATTCATTTAAAGCCTCTGAGCTTTGAGCATGAATGGGTAGAGTATGATTTCACAGCTCCTGAGCAAGTATCAGAGCGAGTTGAAGAAGCTGATGTGGTGATCACTAACAAGGTAGTGCTCAATGAGTCGAATCTCGCTGGTGCGAAAAAACTCAAGTTGATCGCGGTTTCAGCGACCGGTGTCAATAATGTCGATGTGGAATACTGCAAATCTAAAAACATTGCAGTGACAAACGTACAAGGTTATGCGACTCAATCGGTTCCTGAACATGTCATCGCAATGCTGTTTGCACTTAAACGAAACCTTGTTGGTTATCACAAAGACATTGAGGCAGGTGAGTGGCAAAAGGATAAGCAGTTCTGCTTCTTTACTCATCCGATTCAAGATATGGCTGGCAGCACACTGGGGTTGATGGGGAGTGGCAGCTTAGGTCAAGCCACCGCAATGTTAGCCAAAGCGATTGGTATGAAGGTGATGTTTGCCGAGCGAAAAGGAGCAGAGTCTTGTCGAGAAGGGTATCTACCTTTTGATACGGTATTGAAGCAAGCGGATGCGATCAGTCTACATTGCCCATTGACTGACGCGACCCAAAATCTGATTTCAGAGCGAGAGCTCACAATGATGAAATCGAGCACGGTATTAATTAATGCCGGGCGCGGAGGTCTAGTAGATGAACAAGCCCTAGTTGAGGCTTTGAAAAGTAATGAAATCGCAGGCGCGGGCATGGACGTGTTTACACAAGAGCCAGCCGACAACTCAAATCCACTATTGGCTAATAGCCACTTACCGAACTTATTACTCACTCCACATGTGGCGTGGGGCAGCGACAGCTCGATTCAAAAACTGTCTGATATCTTAATGGATAATATTGAAGGCTTTATTGCGGGTAGCCCGCAAAACATAGTGAATTGACTCTAAAGCTATGTAGCATGAATTAAAACAAAAAAGGTTGGCCTGTAGGCCAACCTTTTTAGATTGTGTGTCGATTAAATGACTTAACCTTGCGGTTTAACCACCAATACATTGATTGGTGAGTTCTGTACCACTTTGCTTGCAACAGAACCAAGCACAACTTTGTCGATTTTCGAACGCTTATGGCTAGGCATCACGATAAGGTCAGCGCCCAGTTTTTCTGCGTAATCTAGAATCGTGGTGTAAGTCTTGCCTTCGGCAACGTGAACTTTATACACCACTTCATCGTCAATGTGCTTGTCAGCAAACTCTTTCAGCTGATTTTTAACATCAAGCTTCATTTGGTTCGCTGCATCTTTCGGGAAGTAAGACGCCACCATCGACATGTGAATGCCTGGTAGTACGTTCAGAATGTGGATTTCAGCATTGCTGTGTTTTGCGTGCCATACCGCCAGTTCGACTGCCTTATCAGAAAAGCCTTTGTCATTAAGATCAACAGGAACAAGGATTTGTTTATACATGTATTCGTCTCTTTTTAATCAGCGCTAAGCTTTCACTTAGCACTGTAATTATCCTTTCCATGTAATAAAGCCAAATAGCGCTAAGCACTACTCAGCCTTATCCATTACGCGCTAATCTCATCCTTACGAGCACGTCTTCTTTGGTTCATCGCTAAACCAATCAAAATGATCAGAGCTGGTAAGAATACCCACTCTTTCATTGGTCGATCTGCATCTTGGATAACGGATTTGATTTCCCAATCGAAATCAATACCAGCCGCTTCTGCTGGGCTACCGAACTCAACCATATCAACAATCATCTTGCCTTCTGATTCAGTCAGCATTAGACCCATAGAGGCAATACGATCTTCACTTGAGGTCGCAGAATCTTCAAACGGCAGGCGAACTGTCTTTTCAGAATAGTCACCTTCTAAGTTTTCGCCACCCACTCTAAGTTCAAGTGATTGTCCCACATCCAGCTTTTCCGTGATTTGAGCAATCTCAACTCCAGGTGAAAGAACTTTCTCTGGGTAAATCATGTCCCACCAGAAGCCAGGGCGGAAGAAAGTGAAGGTTAATGCAATAAGCAGCACCGTTTCCCACCACTTGTTCTTCGTGAACCACCAACCTTGTGTTGCAGCTGCGAAGATAAGTACCGCAGTCACAGATGAGAAAATCGTTAGTGCTAAGTGCCACCAAGAATCAATGCCCATCAGTAGTAGTTGAGTATTGAAGATGAACATGAAAGGTAGAATTGCGGTACGGATATCATAGGTGAAGCCTTGGATACCAGTACGAATCGGATCTGATTTCGCAATTGCCGCTGCTGCAAACGCCGCGAGACCTACCGGAGGTGTATCATCCGCAAGAATACCGAAGTAGAACACAAATAAGTGAACCGCAATCAGTGGAATGATCAAGCCGTGCGCTGCGCCTAGGGTCACGATTACCGGAGCCATCAGCGTTGATACAACGATGTAGTTCGCCGTTGTTGGCAAGCCCATACCTAAGATCAAGCTGATTACTGCAGTGAATAGCAACATAAGAATGATGCTACCGCCTGAGATAAACTCAACGAAGTCCGTCATTACTAGACCGATACCCGTTAGAGTCACCACGCCTACAACCGTACCTGCAGCCGCTGTCGCGACACCGATACCAATCATGTTACGTGCGCCTGAAACCAAGCTCTCTGCGAGATCAACGAAGCCAGCTTTAGTTTGCTCTGCAAGATCGTCTGATTTGTTCATCAGAGTCATCAAAGGACGCTGGGTGATCAAGATGAAGATCATGAACACGGTCGCCCAGAATGCCGACAGACCTGGAGAGAAACGTTCAACTGTTAAACACCAAACAAGCACCACGATAGGCAATAGGAAGTGCAGGCCAGACTTAATTGTTGGACCTGGATCCGGAACTTCTTTGAGATCCGCATCGATTTCCATGCCGCCTTCAGATGCGTATTTTGCTGATACACGAACCAGAGCGACATAAGCGACTAATAGAGCCACCGTTACGATTGGTGTTGCAGCATCGCCAAAGACATCTTTCGTCCAACCGACACCGTAGTAAACTGCGGCACTGATAACACACAGACCTAAAATGGTACCCGTGAAAGACAGTAAGCTTTGTACGATAGTTGGTGTGTGGCGACGAGGTAGGCCAGTCATACCTGCTTTACATGCTTCTAGATGAACAATGTAAATCAGAGCGATGTAAGAGATCAGAGCGGGCAGTAGCGCGGCTTTGATTACTTCTACATACGAAATGCCCACATACTCAACCATCAAGAAGGCTGCTGCACCCATGATAGGTGGTGTTAATTGACCATTGGTTGAAGCCGCGACTTCTACTGCGCCTGCTTTAGTGCCCGGGAAACCAACACGCTTCATTAGCGGGATAGTAAAGGTACCCGTGGTTACCACGTTCGCGATAGATGAACCTGATACCAAACCAGACAGACCTGATGCGACAACGGCTGCTTTCGCTGGGCCGCCTTTCATGTGACCAAGCAGTGAGAATGCAACTTTAATAAAGTAAGCACCGGCGCCAGCACGTTCTAGCATTGCACCAAACAGTACAAACAAGAATACGAATGACGTTGATACGCCAAGTGCCACACCGAATACACCTTCAGTTGTTAGCCACAGATGCGACATTGCCTTGTTCAGGCTCGCACCTTTGTGGGCAATAACGTCCGGCATGTGAGGGCCGCCAAAGGTATAAAGTAGGAATACTGCTGCCACAACCATAAGAGGTGGACCCAAAGCGCGTCGTGTTGCTTCAAGCAGTAAAACCATACCGAATACAGCCGCAACAATATCGAATGTTGTTGGTGCGCCCGATCGCTCAGCGAGTTCAGTATAGAAAATATAGATATAAGAAGCTGAAAAGCTACCTACAAGCGCTAATATCCAATCGACTGCGGGGATGCGATCCCTAGGCGAATTCTTCATGGCTGGATAAGCGGTAAAGGCTAGGAAAATAGCAAACGTAAGGTGAATTGCTCGAGCTTCAGTGTCGTTTAAAATTGCGAAGTTAAAAATGAACGGCAGCGGAGATGCATACCAAAGTTGGAACAGTGACCAACATAGAGGCACAAACCATAAAATACGGCCTTGGATACCACGAGGGCTACGCGCACCAGTATCTGATTGTGCCACCATTTCTTGCACATCTGGAGACGGTGATGTTGTCTGCGTCATGTACTTTATCCTTATTATTGATGGTCTGCCTTTTCTTACGAACAACCAAACGTTATTTATTTCCTATCTAGTGTAGTGAATGGATAGGGAAATGCGTTTTTTGTTCGTCTTTGTCTTAGGCTTGATACGAAGGTAAGTCCTCCAAATTGGAGAAACTTAAAGGGCTGTTCTTTTCACTTAAATTATTTTTATAAAACGTGAAAAGCCAATAAGGAGGGCTAGCCTCCTTATTGGTGTAGTAGGCTTAAAGTAGAGTTACTTTAGAAGGCCCACTTCTTTGTAGTATTTTGCTGCGCCTGGGTGAAGAGGGATAGAGATACCCGCTTTAACCATGTCTTCTTTTTTCAGGTTAGCAAATGCTGGGTGTAGGCGTTTGAAAGTGTCAAAGTTTTCAAATACTGCCTTAGCAACGTTGTATGCAACTTCTTCAGAAACGTCTGAAGTTGTTACCATAGTAGCTGCAACACCGAAGCTGTTTACGTCAGCGTCAGTACCACGGTACATACCAGCAGGAACTGTGCTGTAAGCGTAGTATGGGTTTTCAGCTACGATCTTGTCGATCTGTGGACCTGTTGCTGAAACCAGTTTTGCATCACAAGACGTTGTTGCTTCTTTGATTGATCCGTTCGGGTGACCAACCATGTAGATGAATGCATCAATCTTGTTATCACAAAGTGCTTGTGAACGCTCAGAACCTTTAAGTTCAGAAGCAAGCTTGAAGCTGTCGTTAGTCCAGCCCATAGCGTCCATTACAACACCCATCGTTGCACGGTCACCAGAACCTGGGTTACCAATGTTTACACGCTTACCTGCTAGGTCAGACACATTGTTGATGCCAGCATCAGTACGAGCGATGATGTTGAACGGTTCTGTATGTAGAGAGAACATCGCGCGAAGTTTCTTGTATTCGCCCTGATCTTTGAACTTACTTGTACCGTTGTAGCCGTGGTATTGCCAGTCCGATTGAACAACACCGAAATCTAGTTCACCAGCACGGATGGTGTTAACGTTGTAGATTGAACCACCAGTAGACTCTACAGAACAACGAATGTTGTGGTCTTTGCGGCCCTTGTTCACTAGCTTACAAATCGCACCACCAGTTGGGTAGTAAACACCCGTAACTGAACCAGTACCAATCGTGATGAACTCTTGAGCGTTAACAGCGCCAGCGCCCATTACAGCAGCTGCAATAGCACCAACTTTAATAAGTTTGGTAAATGCCATGAATTTCCCTTCCTTTATTCATTATTAACCCTGAAACAAGTGTAGTTGCTTCAGGAGTTTCCTATTTGGAAACGGCACCTTTTTCAATCCATGTGATGAAAAAGTGGCTGAATAATATCAAAAATTGGCAGAAAATTACTCGAATGTTAAAAGATATAGCTAAAAAATCTAACAAATGATGTCTTGATCTCGTGTTTGATTTGCTACTGAGTTTTTTAAAATCAATGGTTTAGTGTGATTTTGGAAGGGAGGTATGGATATTCTAGGATGTGATTTGGATCACGAAGCAAATAGATACTCGTGATCCATTAATAAGGCTGATAGTTATGAAACAGCGATCAATTATCCTGCGTATTCAAACAGTTCACACACTGAATCAAACAGTTGCTTAGTGGTAACCGATAACGTTGGGGTAATGAAGATAGTATCATCACCTGCGACTACGCCCAGTATACCTTCCGACTTACCTAGTGAGTCTAATAAACGAGCAATCAGCTGCGCCGCACCAGGACCTGTGTGTATCACCACCAATGCATTGTTGTGGTCAATATCTAGTACTAATTCTCTTAGAGAGCTAGAAACGGTCGGAACACCTAGCTCAGCAGGAAGACAGTAAACCATCTCCATTTTTGCGTTACGAGTTCGAACGGCACCAAACTTGGTTAACATACGCGAGACTTTAGACTGGTTGATGCTTTCAAAACCTTCGTGTTTTAGGGCATCCACAATTTCGCCTTGTGAGCCAAAACGTTCTTCTTTTAGTAAGGCTTTAAATGCACGAACTAAGTTGTCTTGCTTTTCTGTATTGCGCATATGTCATTCTTATTCATTAACAAAGATGTTTGCATATTCTCGCATACATATTCAATTTTAGCCAAAACATCCCTGTAATTTGTTAGCCATATCACTGTAAATATTTAATAGAATAATGTGTTATTTGCGACGACTTATTTTGTTATTTCAGTCGATTATCGCCATAATGCGAACTTGCTGTGTAGCACGGTTTTATTGACTTGCGCGAAGTCGCAAAGCTAGCGTTAATTGATTGTAATCACTTTGTGATTAATATAGTTTTTTAACTTAGATTTAGCTCAAGAATTACCCTACAAAGAATCTATAAGAGAAAGCTCTCAAGGAGAATAACAATGAAAGTAGCTGTTATTGGTGCCGCTGGTGGCATCGGTCAAGCCCTAGCCCTACTACTTAAGAACCGCCTACCTGCTGGTTCAGATCTTGCACTTTACGACATCGCTCCGGTAACACCGGGTGTTGCTGCCGATCTTAGCCATATCCCAACGCCTGTTTCGATCAAAGGTTACGCGGGTGAAGATCCAACACCAGCACTAGAAGGTGCGGATGTTGTACTTATTTCAGCGGGTGTTGCTCGTAAGCCTGGTATGGATCGTGCGGATCTTTTCAATGTGAACGCTGGCATTGTTAAGTCTCTTGCAGAGAAAATCGCAGTTACTTGTCCGACTGCTTGTGTTGGTATCATTACTAACCCAGTAAACACAACAGTGCCAATCGCGGCTGAAGTACTGAAGAAAGCGGGCGTTTACGACAAGCGTCGTCTATTCGGTATTACGACTCTTGATGTGATTCGTTCTGAAACGTTCGTTGCTGAACTAAAAGACAAAGATCCAGGCGACATCCGTGTTCCTGTTATCGGTGGTCACTCAGGCGTAACGATTCTTCCTCTACTTTCTCAAGTTGAAGGCGTAGAGTTCACTGATGAAGAAATTGCAGCGCTAACGACTCGCATCCAAAATGCAGGTACTGAAGTAGTAGAAGCTAAAGCTGGCGGCGGCAGTGCGACACTGTCTATGGGTCAAGCGGCTTGTCGTTTCGGTCTTGCACTAGTTAAAGCACTTCAAGGTGAAGAAAACGTGATTGAATGTGCATACGTTGAAGGTGAAGGCGAGCACGCTCCATTCTTCGCACAGCCAGTTAAACTAGGCAAAGAGGGCGCTGAAGCGATCCTTAGCTACGGTGAGCTAAGTGACTTCGAACGTAACGCTTTAGATAGCATGCTTGAAACGCTAAATGGTGACATCGAGATTGGTGTTGAATTCGCTAAATAAGCGAAACGCTATTTAACTCAGACTTAAGCTAATTAATAAGGGCCGGTCATTATGATCGGCTTTTTTGATCCTGAAGTTCAAGCTACTCGTATTTAGCTTTACAATTAATGTGAAGGTAAATGTTATGGCTACTGTTCAGAAGGGTATGAATGTCGAATATTTGGGGCACTTAGGAAAAGTATTGGTAATTGATGAGCAAGAGCAGTACGCGCTAGTAGAGACTTACAACGGGCAAGAGCAGTACGCGGTGCCAATGGAAGAGCTTGAAGAGATTGAAGCACAACTGCCGTTATCATTAGAAGCCAGTCGATATTGAATTTGGCTCACCTACAAATATTTGTTGAAAACCAAAAAAAAGAGCCCTGAGGCTCTTTTTGTTATTTATATAGAAGCTAGAAGCGAGTTGTCTATTAACCTGCTTACTTACTGCGTTTAACAGCTAAGTGTGCGAGCGTGGTTAGCGCTTGCTTATATTCTGAGTCAGGAAGTACAGAAAGCTCAGCGATGGCTTTATCGGCCTCTTCGTAGGCTTTATTTGTTGTGTACTCTAAAGAGCCTGTCTCTTTCATTACAGCCATAATATCGTCAAGACGTTCCATGCCGTTCGCTTTCTCAATCGCTTCACGAATCATGCTTGCTTGTTCAGGAGAGCCATTATGCATTGCGTAAAGTAGAGGCAGTGTTGGTTTGCCTTCGGCTAGATCGTCACCAACGTTTTTACCCATCTCTTTACCATCTGCGGTGTAATCCATCACATCGTCAATCAGTTGGAAAGCGGTGCCTAGGTATTTACCATAGTTCTGCATTGCTGTTTCGATCTCTGGTGATGACTCAGTAAGAATCGCACCGATTTGGGTCGCAGCTTCGAACAAACGAGCAGTCTTAGAGTAGATCACCTGCATGTAGCTTTCTTCTGTGGTGTCTGGGTTATTGCAGTTCATTAATTGTTGAACTTCACCCTCGGCAATCACGTTTACCGCTTCACTCATTAGCTCGAGGATCTTTAAAGATCTTAGCGTTGTCATCATTTGGAATGAGCGTGTGTAGATAAAGTCACCCACCAAAACGCTAGCGGCATTACCAAAAGCGGCATTGGCCGTCGCTTTACCGCGTCTCATGTCTGATTCATCGACAACATCGTCGTGAAGCAGGGTTGCGGTGTGAATAAACTCGATAAAGGCTGCAGAGGTGATATGAGCTTCACCTTGATATCCAAGTGCGCGAGCAGATAAAAGAGCAAGCAAAGGGCGTAGGCGTTTGCCACCACCGCTAACGATATAAAAACCAAGCTGGTTGATTAAACTTACGTCAGAATTAAGTTGGGCTTGAATTGTTTCATTCACTTTTGCCATATCATTGGCAGTAAGCGTTTGGATAGCTTTAAAATCCATTGTTCATCCGGCTGAAGTTAGACCCTGTAAGGCTTATACGTTGTATTTAATTGTTGAATAATACACTAAAAAACGTTGATTAATACATCGCTAAAGGGCATGATTGCCGCACTTTTCTTTGGCGAACAGGTTTTCGCCAATTTTTTAAAAATATGGCTTGTCATAGCGCCATGATTCCCGTAGAATCTGCGCCCTATTGATTAGTTTAGCGCACACCCGAGTTGTACAATTAACAACCATAGGCTGTGCGGAAAAAGCGGAGTAAAATATGTACGCTGTTTTCCAATCTGGTGGCAAACAACACCGAGTAAGCGAAGGTCAAACACTTCGTTTAGAGAAATTAGACGTTGAAACTGGTGCAACTGTTGAATTTGATAAAGTTCTTCTTGTTGCTAACGGCGAAGAAATCGCTGTTGGTGCACCTCTTGTTGAAGGTGGCAAGGTTACTGCAGAAGTAGTACAACACGGTCGTGGCGATAAAGTAAAAATCGTTAAGTTCCGTCGTCGTAAGCACTCGCGTAAGCAAGCTGGTCACCGTCAGTGGTTCACTGAAGTGAAAATCACTGGCATTAACGCTTAAGTATTAGGAGAGTTTAACAATGGCACATAAAAAAGCTGGCGGTTCTACTAATAACGGCCGCGATTCAGAAAGCAAACGTCTTGGTGTTAAGCGTTTTGGTGGTGAATCTGTTCTTGCAGGTAACATCATCGTTCGTCAACGTGGTACTAAGTTCCACGCTGGCACAAACGTTGGCATCGGTAAAGACCACACTCTTTTCGCTCTTACTGAAGGTAAAGTGAAATTTGCTGTTAAAGGTCCTAAAAACCGTAAGTTTGTAAGCATCGAAGCTGAGTAATTTAATCTTTAACTAGATTATTTTATTAGCTTTCAAGCTGAATTCAAAAGCCCTGCCGATTCGGCAGGGTTTTTTATTTATAGCAAGAATAAAAAAGCAGACGCTCTTGTTTTGGTTTTGAGAAGCCGTTTTATTTTTTGATAAACAGATTAGTTTTTAAGAAGCCGTTTGTTTTTAAGAAATAAGAAGCAAAGAACCTCTCCTTATTTGTTCCTTGGTTGCAGGTCGGCCTAGATCTTAGGTGATCGATCTAAACACGGATCTGCTAGAATTTATATCACTCCTTGATGAGTGGTAACGCAACGTAAGTGCGGAGTTAAAAAATGAAATTCGTTGATGAAGCGGTAGTAAAAATAGAAGCCGGTGATGGCGGTAATGGTACAGTTAGCTTTTGGCGCGAAAAATTCGTCGCTAAAGGTGGTCCTGATGGCGGCGACGGTGGTGACGGCGGTGATGTTTACATCCAAGCGGATGAGAACTTAAACACACTGATCGATTACCGTTTCCAACGTTTTTACAATGCAGAGCGTGGCGAGAATGGTCGCGGCGGTAACTGTACTGGTAAACGTGGTAAAGACATTACGCTGAAAGTACCAGTTGGTACGCGTGCAGTTGATATCCACACCAACGAAATCGTTGCTGAAGTTGCTGAACACGGCAAGAAAGTAATGGTTGGTAAAGGTGGTTGGCACGGTCTTGGTAACACGCGTTTTAAATCGTCTGTTAACCGCGCTCCTCGTCAAAAGACAATGGGTACTAAAGGCGAAGTTCGTGAACTGCGTTTAGAGCTTCTACTATTAGCTGACGTTGGTATGCTTGGCCTACCAAACGCAGGTAAATCTACTTTTATTCGTTCAGTATCTGCTGCGAAACCAAAAGTGGCTGATTACCCGTTCACTACTTTGATCCCAAGCTTGGGTGTGGTAAGTGTTGTCCCTGAAAAGAGCTTCGTTGTTGCCGATATCCCAGGACTAATCGAAGGCGCAGCTGATGGCGCTGGCCTTGGTATCCGATTCCTTAAGCACCTTGAGCGTTGTCGTGTTCTTCTGCATATGATCGACATTATGCCGATCGATCAATCTGATCCTATTCAGAATGCACTAACGATCATCGATGAGCTTGAGCAATACAGTGAAAAAGTTTCACAAAAACCTCGCTGGTTAGTGTTCAATAAAGTTGACCTAATGCCAGAAGGCGAAGCAGACGAAAAGATTCAAGAAATCATCGATGCTTTGGGCTGGGAAGGCGAGTACTTCAAGATCTCTGCTGTGAATAAAATCGGCACCAAAGATCTTTGCTTCAAACTAGGTGAGTTTATGGAAAACCTACCTCGTGAAGTTGTAGAAGTTGAAGAAGAAGAAAAAGTAGACTTTATGTGGGATGACTACCATAAAGATGCGATGAGCGGTAAGAATGTCGTTACTGAAGATGACGACGATTGGGACGATTGGGATGACGAAGAGGATGACGGCCATGTTATCTATGTTCGTGACTAATCCTCTTAGTTTCTCATAACGCATCGGTCACTTCTTACAAGTACACTGATAGTTTTATTAAACCGCAATGAAAATTGCGGTTTTTTTGTATCTAAATCATGACGTCTTACTGTTTTTTATGCAAAATTTATCTTTAGATAATTAACGCCTATGGGAAGGAAATCATGGCATCAAAGCAAAGAGCGATCTCAAGACTCGTCGCTCAATCAGGACAAATGTTATTGGCGCACGGGGCAGAGAGCACACTGGTCGGCGATATCATGCGTCGCATCGGTATTGCTTGTGGGGTGAATGAGGTTGAAGTCGCACTGTCAGCCAATGCGCTTGTTGTAACTACCGTAATGGATGATCACTGTATTACCACTACTCGAAGTTGTGCTGATCGTGGCATTAACATGCAGGTTATCACCGACATTCAACGCATTTGCATCATGATGGAGAAGGGAATTCTCGATTATGATTTGGCGTATAAAAAGATTCAAAACATCAGCCCCGAGCGCTACAACCGTTGGTTAGTGGTTGTGATGATAGGGTTGTCGTGCGCCTCTTTTAGCCACCTTGCGGGCGGAGACTGGCAAGTCTTCATGATGACTTTTATTGCTTCAGCTTGCGGTATGATCGTCAGGCAAGAGATTGGGCACCGCCATTTCAATCCGCTATTAAACTTTGCTATCACAGCATTCGTTACCACGACCATTTCAGCTCAAGCCGTACTTTACAATATTGGCGGCCAACCCACGATCGTGATGGCTTCATCTGTATTAATGTTAGTACCTGGTTTTCCTCTGATTAACTCCGTCGCTGATATGCTTAAAGGCCATATTAATATGGGGTTAGCGCGCTTTACCATGGCCAGCTTATTAACTCTGGCGACGAGCTTGGGCATTGTCGCGGCGATGAGTCTATCAGATGTTTGGGGGTGGGCAAGCTAATGAGTATTTTCGAACTGTTTTTAGGTCTGCTCAACGATATGTTTTTCGCCGCTATTCCTGCGGTTGGGTTTGCATTGGTGTTTAACGTTCCGCAACGTGCTTTAATTTATTGTGCACTCGGTGGTTCTATCGGTCATGGTAGCCGGTATCTGATGATGCACTTTGGTATTCCAATCGAATGGGCGACGTTCTTCGCCGCAACCGTGGTTGGTATGATAGGGGTTCATTGGTCACATAAACTGTTAGCACATCCGAAGGTGTTTACGGTTGCAGCTCTAATTCCTATGGTGCCAGGTGTGTTCGCCTTCAAGGCGATGATTGCGATGGTGGAGATTAACAGGGCAGGCTACACGCCTGAGTTGTTGGCAATGTTGATGGAGAACTTTTTAAAATCGATGTTCATTATCGCAGGGTTGGCGGTTGGCTTAGCTGTGCCAGGGCTGTTATTCTATCGCCGTAGACCTATCGTCTAGCGTTAATTTTCTTTTTAGGGACAGGATTTTCGATTTATGATCATCAGCATGATAGCGGCAATGGCAAACAACCGTATAATTGGTAAAGACAATCAGATGCCTTGGCATTTACCTGCGGATTTTGCATGGTTTAAACGCTCGACTATGGGTAAACCAGTCGTGATGGGACGTAAGACCTACGATTCTATTGGACGCCCTTTGCCGGGTCGGTTGAATGTCGTAATCAGCCGTGATGAGAGTTTAAAGATTGAAGGTGTAACGACGGTAACTTCTATTGAACAGGCTCTAGAGCTACTCAGTGATGTTGAAGAGGTGATGATCATTGGTGGCGGCTCTATTTATGAGAGCTGCTTACCTAAAGCGGACAAGTTGTATCTGACTTACATCGATTTCGCCGTCGATGGAGATACACAATTTCCTGACTGGGGTGAAGGTTGGAAGCAGAGCTTTAACGAGAGCTATCAAGCTGACGAGAAAAACAAACACAACATGGAGTTTGTGATTCTCGAGCGTTAACTGTGGTTATCAATAGCTAGTCTCTGAAAAATGCTTGCGTTACCCTACCAAGGTAGCGCAAGTTTCTCGTATCTTTATAGCGCTTTCTGAGTGAAAAACTGTTTATCTTCCCAGCGAAGAATTGTCAATTCACCTCCCCAGACGCATCCAGTATCAAGTCCAATTACGTCTTTTCCGTTATAGCCTTCAAGCGCAGCCCAGTGTCCAAAAACAACGGTTTTATCGAGCTTTATGCGTTGCGGAAGGTCAAACCATGGCACTAATGGTTCATCGGTAATCTCATTCGGTGGTAGCTTACATGCCATGTCGAGACGGCCATCTTCAAAACAGAAACGCATTCTTGTCAGGCTATTTATCGCATAGCGATAGCGCTCAATATCATGTAAATCCTGATGCCATAAATCAGGCGCGTTGCTGTACATGTTTTCGATTAGCCATTGCCATTTATCGGACTTTAACAAGGATACGATCTCTCGATTTTCAACACGTGCTCTTTCTAGATTCCACTGCGGTGAGATACCCGCATGGCACATCACGAACTCTGGGTGTTCTTGAAGCAAAGGCTGTTGTCTTAACCATTCGATTAGCAGTTCACGATCTTCAGCATCAAGAATCGCTTGAGTCTTATCTTTTGGTTTCGCTGGAAATAGTCCTAAGGACACCGCCAGAAGATGTAAGTCGTGGTTGCCTAATACAACCTTAGCTGCGTCACCAAGGTTACGAATAAAGCGTAACGTCTCCAATGATTTAGGGCCTCGAGCAACTAAGTCTCCGGCGACCCATAAAGTATCTTGGTGTTTATCAAAGTTAATTTTTTCAAGTAGTCCTTGAAGTTCGTCGAAGCACCCTTGGATGTCTCCGACAATGTAATTCGACACAATAATTTCCTGTAGATACGGATGTACGGCTAATTAAGAATATTAGGGATTGCGAGTCTGAATGGGTCAACTTCGGTAATAAAATCAATGCCCTTGTTATCGGTCATCACATAGTGACCTTGCATAACGCCAACAGGGGTTTCGATGACCGTACCACTTGTGTAGGTGTACTCGTCGTTGGCTTCAATCACGGGTTGTTGGCCAACTACACCATCACCCTCAATGGTGAGCTGCTTGCCGTTAGAGTCGGTAATTAACCAGCGGCGAGACATAAGTTGCACCGTTGTTTTACTTAGATTTTTGATGGTAATAATGTAGGCGAAGACATAACGATTCTTCGTTGGCTCAGATTGTTCTTCTATGTACTTAGAGTGAACCTGGCATTTGATACAAGGCGTAGATATATCCATATTCGCACCTTTTGTTGTTGATATACTTAATGTAATTAAAGTATTACATAAAAAAGGCTCCTAACCGAAGTGTAGGAGCCTTTTTTATTTATTTGTCAGCGTTATGACTGTCGTACAACCAGTTTGCCATGTCGACAAACTGCTCGAGCGTTAAGTTCTCAGGACGCATGCTTGGGTTGATACCTAGCTCTTCAAGCACTTCCTTATCGATTAAGCTCTTGTAGCAGTTACGAACTGTTTTACGACGTTGGTTAAAGCCTTCACGACAGACGCGATCTAGCCATTTCAGATCTTTTGCCGGATAAGGCAGCACTTCGTATGGCTGTAGGCGCACGACTGCTGAGTCTACTTTCGGTGGCGGAACGAAGGCCGTTGGTGGAACTTCTAACACAGGCGTTACTTTACAGTAGTATTGAGCCATTACAGTAAGACGACCGTAAGCTTTACTGCCAGGGCCAGCAGCTAGACGGTTAACCACTTCTTTTTGAAGCATAAAGTGCATGTCTTGCACGTCTTTATGGAATTCAAAAAGGTGGAACATCAATGGTGTAGAGATGTTATATGGCAAGTTACCAAAGATGCGTAGCTTATTGTTTGGCTTAACCAGTTCTTGGAAATCGAACTTCATCGCATCGCCTTCACGGATCGTTAGCTTGTCCGCAAGATCTGGATGGTTACGAAGACGTTCTGCAAGGTCTCTATCCAATTCGATAACAGTAAATTTATCGACAAGCTTACCCACAGGCTCAGTAATTGCGCCTAGACCAGGACCGATCTCTACCAAGTTTTGACCTGGTAGTGGGTTAATACTCGATACGATGCCATCAATAATGTATGGATCGTTAAGGAAGTTTTGACCAAAACGTTTACGCGCTTTGTGCCCTAAGTGGACATCATTTCTCATTGCTTTTTCTCTACTAATTCAATGGCGTGCGTGAGCGCTGTTCTAAAGCTCCCTGTATCGGCTTGGCCTTTCCCTGCCAAGTCTAAGGCGGTACCGTGGTCGACTGATGTGCGAATAAACGGTAAGCCAAGCGTGATGTTCACTGAGCGACCAAACCCTTTGTATTTCAATACCGGGAGTACTTGGTCGTGATACATACCTAAAACAGCATCTGCATCTTGCAAATATTTTTCATTAAAGATGGTGTCTGCTGGCAATGGGCCAACTAAATTGATGCCATCTTTTTGGCGAATTTTTTCTAGCGTCGGGGTGATAGTTTCAATCTCTTCACGCCCTAAACAACCATCTTCACCAGCATGTGGATTCAAGCCACACACATAGATAGTTGGTTTCTCAATAGCAAATTTTTCAACCAAGTCTTTATTTAGAATAGCAATAATTTGCTCTAATCTGTCTTCGGTCACAGCTTGAGATACATAAGCTAGTGGGATGTGCGTTGTTACTAGCGCAACACGCAGCCCTTCAGTTGCCAACATCATCACCACCAGTGGTGTATTGGACTTCTCTGCAAAGAACTCGGTATGGCCGCTAAAAGCAACGCCAGCTCGGTTAATTACACCCTTGTGAACGGGGCCGGTGACAATAGCATCAAATTCATCATTCATACAGCCAATTGCTGCGGTTTCTAAAGTATTTAATACGTAATGAGCATTAGCCTCATTGAGTTGACCTGCAACTGCCGTTTTAGCAAGTGGAACGTGTTTCACTACCAGTGTGCCAGCGCGTTGCGGTTGCTTAGCTGCATTTGCATCGTAGTCCAGAAGATCGACTTCGATACCAAGAATTTTAGCTCGCTCGGATAGCAGTGTTTTATCAGCACAAACCACGAGTTGATGAGGCCAACTTTCTTGAGATAGAGCCAAAGTTAAATCTGGGCCTATCCCTGCTGGTTCACCTGCGGTTATGACAATACGTTTAGTTGTTGTCATCTTGGTCGTCCTCAACCATCTCAACAAAGGCACTTGCTCTTACTTCTTGTAGCCAAGCACCAGCTTCTTCGTTGAATTTACGGTTAAATAGAATTTGGTAAGCTTTGTTTTTCAAAGCTGAATCGGTACGGTCGACTTCGCGACGGTCTAGTACTTCAACAATGTGCCAACCGTGTACGGTTTTGAATGGCGCACTGATTTTGCCTTCTGGTAGCGTTTCTACTTGGTGTTTGAATTCTGGTACATACAAATCTGGTGTTTGGTAGCCTAGCTCACCATCTTGTACTGCCGAACCTGGATCTTGGCTGTATTGCTGTGCAAGGTCGCCAAAGCTCGCTTCACCTGCGTTTACGCGGCGCGTGATCTTTTCAAGTTGTTCTTTCGCGCCATCGTCACTCAAGATTACGGTTGGCTTAATCAAGATATGACGAGCATTCACTTCCGTTACTGCTACGGTTTCTAAGCCTTTCACATCTTCAATTTTTAGAATGTGGAAACCTACACCGCTACGGAAAGGACCGATGATGCTGCCTTTATTTTGCATTTTGATCTGGTCAGCAAAAATGGTTGGCATCTCTTCTTTACGCATCCAACCCCAATCACCACCTTGCAGCGCTTTAGGACCCTTAGAGTAAGTATATGCCATGGTGCTGAAATCTTTGCCTGAGTTCAGTTCTTCGACAAGTTCTTTAGCTTGGGCTTCTAGCTCTTCTTTGGTTTGGTCATCATTGAAGCGAAGTTGAATGTGTCCAATCTTGTATTGAACGGTTGCGTTAGTCTCTTGCGCTAAGATATCCGCTAGGTTATCGACCTCTGCAGGAAGGATGTTAATACGACGGCGAACTAGAGCATTGCGAGCCTCACTTGCCGCAATTTCTTTTCTTACTTGCTCTCGAAATGCATTGTAGCTAAGGCCTTCTTCAGCAACCGATGCGGTAAGTTGTTCTACCGTTTGGTTGTTGTCTTTAGCGATACCTTCAATTGCTTGATCAAGTCGAGCATCATCAATACGAACACCGATACGTTCTGCTTCTTGAGTTTGAATAGTATCGATGATCAGTTTTTCTAGTACTTGCTCATTGAGCACATCTTGCGATGGCAATGTTTGACCGCTTTTTTTAGCGTTTGCGCGCAGCGTCTTCATCGAAGCATCGATGTCGCTTTGTAAGATAACGCCTTCGTTAACGATAACTTTTACGCTGTCTAGCTCGACTGGCGCTGCAAAGCTTGTTGATAAAGTACAAGTCGCTGCGATAGCAATTAATGTGCGTTTCCACAATGTCATGTGTGATCCTTTAAATTTACTGATGTTTTATCAGTAAAGAAAATTAGTTGTTTAAGAAGAATGGGCGACCGTACTCTAAAGAGTTTCCTGAGCTATCGAAGCCCGAAACGTTTGACCCAGATCCAGCAGATGTACCGAAGCCTACAATACCAAAATTAACACTAAAGTTGTTTTCGTAAACAGGATCAGCATTTATGTCTGAGTAGCCATTACCAGTCCAGCTTCGGAGTTCGTTGCTGTAGGTAACTCCTACATACCAGCAGTCATCTTTATAGCGTAGGTTTGCTAACCACTCGATAGCGATGTTTTCATTCAGATCATGATAATACTGAGCGCTTGCATACCACTTCGGAGTAAATTGGTATCCGCTCACAATACCTGCCTGTGAAATGCCTTCACGTGTAATATCATCGATATTGTTGATTGATTCACCAACGTTAGCATCAATATACTCTTTAGTAACATAACGATAATTAGCCTGAACAAAACCGTTATTGTCGATACGATATTCAATCGTACTATTGGCTAATTGCATTTCTGCTGAGTCGATATCGTATTGAACGCCGCCATGGTAAAAAAGGTAGTCATCATAGTTAAAATCGACCTCAACAGCCCAGGATGAATAATTTGAGTTTTCTGATGAATCGTTGCTGCCAGATGATTGCTTTGTTTCTTTATCGATATAAAAAATTTGACCAAAAGAGATATTAAGTCGTTCTTTGTATTCGTCATCAAAGAAACGTGAGGATGCTCCATAACTGACTTGATTTGCTGCTGCTATATAGTCGACGCCGCTGTATTTACGACTTCTAAAAAGACCATAATAATCTGTTTGTAGAAGTGTAGTGTCATACAGGCCTATATCACTTTGGTCTTGTTCTGGAACATAAAGGTACTGAACTTGAGGTTCTAGAGTTTGTGTATAACCATTTAAGTAACTAGTGTCACGCTCAAGCACTAAACCTGCGTGAGTTCTAAACTCAGGAATAACCCTGCTAACGCTTTCTTCCAGCTCTAAATATTCTGCATCTACGCCATTTAAATCTTGGTTATAGTATGTTCCAAGTAGGCGAGCCTCGGTTGTCCATGTTCCCCAGGTTGTGCTTAGTGGTACTTTTAACCCTGGTTCTATGTGCAATCGTGTTGCTGTCGGTTTTCCTTTTGCATCTGTATCAAATTGAGAGACATGACTAATCATATCAACCTCTACAGAGTCCCATATAATAGGAGCGTAATAGTTAAACGTTAGCTGTGGCATTAAGCGATAAGCTTGGGTATTTCCATCGGTGAGTACTTGGAAGTCACGAACGGCGAGAGAAGCATCCCAATTCAATGCTCGATAACTTATTTGGCCAGACTGCATTAGTTGACCATCTTCACGATTACCTATGTTCGAATCCACGTCTGAAAAATAATTAACATCACTAACCTTTGAATAGTCGATGTCAAACTTCCATGCTTGTTGATAGATCCCTTCAAAGTTGAACTGCCCGCCCCAACGACTGCCTTGTTCTGGATATTTATCATCACTTTCTAGGAACTCGAACTTTAAGTTACTTTCACCAAAATCACTTAAATGACGGAACTCATTGTTTAGTTGTGTTCCACGCTCGGCCATATATTTAGTTGTGAAAAGTAGATCGTAGTTTGGTGCTATATTCCAATAGAAAGGTATTTCGGTTTCGAAACCGTCACTTGAACCGTACGAAATCGTAGGGTACAAAAAGCCAGTTTTACGCTTATCTCCTACTGGAACAGTGAGATATGGCATGTAGAAAACAGGAACATCTAGAATCTCAAAACGTGGGTTGTAGAATGTGGCTTGTTCTTCATCTTGGTCTAGCTCGATACTAGAAGCTTTTAGCCTCCATGACTTATCACCCAGTGGGCAAGAAGTGATAGATCCATCTTCCATGGTATAAACCGCTTTACCAGTGCGGGATATATATTGGGCATCTCCTCGGCCTGGTTCACAAAGAAACTGGTATTGGGTGTTCTCTAGTTCGATTTGATCGGTATTTAGATTATTGGTCGCTCTGTCTGAGATAGATTTGATTTGACCATCACTAAAGTTTACGTTGCCTTCAGCTACAACGATATTTTCTTGTTGGTGCAGGGTTACGTTATCTGCAAGGATGGTCTTGTTCCCTTGCGTAACGACTACGTCACCTGAGTATATTGCCTTGTCACCATTGATAGCTTCTAAGCGATCTGACTCAACATGAGCGGGTAGCTGTGTCTCGTTTTCTGCAGCGGGCTCGATCAAGCATTGATCTATAGAGGGCATTTCCTGCACACTACTATCGGTGATTGTTTTAGCTTGAGTTGTCGACACGTATAACGCCGTACTTATAGACGCGGCTAACAAGGTGCGGGAAAAAGATTGCATGAAGTTGAACTATCCTGTGTCACTAGATGAAGGGTTGATCTAGTATCAATCCAATTAATAAAGCATTTTCCTTATGATAAAGGAAATAATAGCATTCAGCATCATCAGACAGCATTACTCAGATAAAATTCATAGATAGAGAACACATAATGCAAATATTTGGCAAAATTTTGGGCGCGTTTTTTGGCTTTTTATTTGGAGGGCCACTCGGTTTAGTTTTTGGTCTGTTTTTAGGACACCAATTCGATAAAGCTCGCGGATTGAACCAATCAGGCTTCAATAGCTCTGGTTTTGGTCGAGGTCCAAGCCAAGCAGAAAGACAGAACGAGTTTTTTAAATCCGCTTTTGCGGTTATGGGGCACGTTGCTAAAGCGAAAGGGCAGGTAACGCCAGAAGAGATTCAACTCGCTTCTACCATGATGGAGCGTATGAACCTGCATGGCGAACAGCGTAAAGCAGCGCAAGATGCATTCCGTGACGGCAAAGAGAGCGACTTCCCTCTGAACGACGTACTTGAGCGAGTTAAAATCTCATCGGGTGGTCGTTTTGATCTTCTGCAGTTCTTTCTAGAGCTTCAGGTATCTGCCGCATTTGCGGATGGAAGTTTGCACCCGAGTGAACGTCAAGTTCTGCATAAAATAGCGCAAGGGCTTGGGTTTTCGGCAGCACAACTAGAACGCCGCTTGCAGATGCAAGAAGCTGCGTTCCGTTTCCAACAGCAAGGTGGAAGCTTTGGTGGCCATCAGGGTCATGGGCAATCATCAGGTTGGCAACAGGCTTCGCAACAGAACCAACTTGGCGACGCATATAAGGTTCTTGGTGTGAGTGAAAGTGCTGACGGTAAAGAGGTGAAGAAAGCCTACCGCAAGCTGATGAATGAACATCACCCAGATAAACTGATGGCGAAGGGCTTACCGCCTGAGATGATGAATGTTGCGAAAGAGAAATCGCAAGAAATTCAGAATGCTTATGACCTGATAAAGAAAGTAAAAGGTTTTAAGTAATTGAACACTAAACCGAGTAATAACAAAGTTACTCGGTTTTTTATTAAAGGGAATTATATGACGGTAACGTATCAGGATGTTCTAGAGTTTTGGTTCGATGAGTTGACGCCTAAAGATTGGTTTACTGGCGGCGCCGAGATTGACACTTTGATAGAGTCTCGATTTTCTGAATTGCATAAAGCAGCCATTCAAGGCGAGCTATTTGAGTGGCGCCAAACTGCGCAAGGACGATTGGCTGAGATTATCGTACTTGATCAGTTTTCTCGAAATATTGGTAGAAAAAGTCCGACAGCATTTTCTGCTGATCCGATGGCGTTGGCTCTAGCCCAAGAGGCGGTAGCGGGTGGTTTTGATCACCAGCTTAACGAGCAACAGAAAAGCTTCCTGTATATGCCTTATATGCACAGTGAATCTTTGTTAGTCCATGAACAAGCCGTGGAACTCTTTTCTCAAACGGGATTAGAGCATAATCTGGACTTTGAGTTTAAGCACAAGGTTATCATTGAGCGATTTGGTCGCTATCCGCACCGTAATGAGGTGTTAGGGCGAGCTTCGACTCCCGAAGAGATTGAGTTCTTGCAGCAACCGAGCTCAAGCTTTTAATTGTAGAAATACGGTCAAAGAATTGAGAAGAGGCTAGAGGTTAATAAAAACCTCTAGCCTCTTTTTTACTTTAGTGATCAACTTTAGCCTTAGAGCTAGTTTGCTTGGTTGAGCGACCAATCGTATTCATAACTGATGTTTTGAGTATTGGTTACTGCTTCAATTCGATATTGTTCTAAGTGCTGAATAAGCTGTTTCTTCGTACCAAAATCCACAGCAAACCATTCGTAAATCGATGATAGTTGAAGCTTATTGTTTGTAACCATCACGCCTTTGTCACTGCTTACAAACTCAGTTGCAGCTTGCTCTAGCAAGGCTTCAGTATTTTTAGAGGTAAAAGCGTCAGGTTGTAAGTTAGGGCAACCTAGGCTGGCACAGTTCACTGCATAATGCGTGCGAGGATCTTGCCAAATTGGTCTTAGGATTCGGTGTTCAATTTCATTGAGTGTCAGTGATTTCCCATTAACGACTACCACATCATCTCCCCACGGACCGAAACTAAATAGTCCGCCAAGTTTAGTTATGGATTTGATCGGGTAGGCATCAAGAATCAAATCGACAGTCACGGCGTTATATAGATTAACCCAGTAGGCATACTGCTCCGCTTTTGAATAGTTGAGCGGATTCACCTGTTCGAGTTGCTTGATGTATTGCTTAAGTTTGGTCTTATCGGCAGTGTTCACCGCTTTATAGCTAACTAACGTATTTTGCCCCTGTTTAACCAAGTAGCTATCGAGGAATTGCTGCCAATCTTGATGAGATACCTGTTCTAGGTTGGTTTCGTCGCTTTGCTTCCAGTATGGCCAAAGATCGGATTTAGGCGCAGACCAAGCTAAGGTTGAGAAAAGTAGGCTGACAATAAAAAGTAGTTGTTTCATGGCATTCTCCTGATGACTGACTACTAAGACCTTAAGGCTTACCATTTTCTTTCATTGCTCTTCATTTAAATAAACATATGAAGTTAAGTTAAAAGCTTAGCCAAATAAAAAAGGTTGGCACTTGGCCAACCTTTAGATTTATTCAGAAACGTCTCATTATTTTAGGAAGCTAGGAATCTTAGCTTCAAACTCTGAGATCTTATCGGCATGTTGAAGTGTAAGGCCGATATTATCTAAACCATTCAGTAAGCAGTGACGACGGAACTCATCAATTTCAAACGAGTACTCTTTGCCGTTCGCGCTGACTTTCATTGCTTCTAGATCAACCGTAATTTCTGCACCTTCATTCGCTTCAACGAATTGGAATAGCTCATCCACTTCTTGCTCAGTCAATCGAACTGGCACCATTTGGTTGTTGATCGAGTTACCGTAGAAAATGTCGGCAAAGCTTGGTGCGATCATTACTTGGATACCGTAATCGGCAAGCGCCCACGGTGCGTGTTCACGAGATGAACCACAACCGAAGTTTTCACGAGCTAAAAGAATTGAAGCGCCTTGGTAGCGAGCTTCATTCATTACAAAATCAGGGTTTGGCTGTTGGCCTGCATCGTCTAGGAAGCGCCAATCGTGGAACAAGTGCTTACCAAAACCGATGCGGTTTACTTTCTGTAGAAACTGCTTTGGAATGATCGCATCAGTATCGATGTTGGCCGTATCTAGAGGAACGACTAATCCGGTGTGTTGTTGAAAACCTGACATGTTAAATCCTCTAATTAAAGTTCACGAATATCGACAAAGTGACCAGCGATAGCCGCTGCGGCTGCCATTGCTGGGCTAACTAGGTGCGTACGACCATCACGGCCTTGGCGACCTTCAAAGTTACGGTTTGATGTAGAAGCACAGCGCTCTTGTGGACCTAGACGGTCGTTGTTCATCGCAAGACACATAGAGCAACCCGGTAAACGCCATTCAAAGCCTGCTTCGATGAAGATCTTATCTAGGCCTTCAGCCTCAGCTTGTGCTTTAACTTGCTCTGAACCCGGAACGATAAGCGCTTGAACATGTTTCGCTACTTGACGGCCTTTCGCTACCGCTGCTGCTGCACGCATGTCTTCGATACGAGAGTTAGTACAAGAACCCACGAACACTTTATCTACGTTGTAATCAGATAGAGATTTACCGGCTTCAAGACCCATGTAAGCCAGCGCTTTTTCAGCTGATGCTTTTTCTACAGGGTCTGCGAAGCTTTCTGGTGCAGGGATTGGTGTGTCTACTGAGATAACCTGACCTGGGTTGGTACCCCAAGTGACTTGTGGTTTGATGTCTGCCGCTTCTAATGTAACAACTGCATCGAATTCTGCATCAGCATCGGTTTTTAACGTATCCCAGTATTCGATTGCTGCTTCTAGGTCTTCGCCTTCTGGAGAGAACTTGCGACCTTTGATGTACTCGTATGTCGTTGCATCTGGAGCGATTAAGCCTGCTTTAGCGCCAAGCTCGATTGCCATGTTACATACTGTCATACGACCTTCCATCGTAAGGTCGGTAATTGCCTCACCACAGAATTCAACTACGTAGCCAGTACCGCCAGCAGCCGTTGTTTTACCGATGATCGCTAGCACGATGTCTTTTGCAGTGATGCCAGGAGTAACCTTGCCTTTTACTTCGATCTTCATGGTTTTAGCGCGAGCTTGTTTTAGCGTTTGCGTAGCTAGAACGTGTTCCACTTCTGAAGTACCGATACCAAATGCTAGTGAACCAAATGCACCGTGTGTAGCCGTGTGCGAGTCACCACATACGATGGTCATGCCCGGTAGCGTAATACCTAGCTCAGGACCCATTACGTGCACAATACCTTGGTATTTGTGGTTTAGATCGTAAAGCGTGACACCAAACTCTTCACAGTTCTTCGATAGCGTTTCCATTTGGATACGAGCCATCTCACCAGAAGCGTTGATGTCTTTAGTTTGTGTCGATACGTTGTGATCCATGGTCGCGAAAGTCTTGCCAACTTGGCGAACTTTGCGGCCTTTCTCACGTAGGCCATCAAAGGCTTGAGGTGACGTTACTTCGTGAACTAAGTGACGATCGATATAAAGAATTGGTGTTTCGCCCTTCGCTGCAACCGCAACGTGAGCGTCATAAACTTTTTCGTATAAGGTTTTTGCGTGCTGGTTTGTCGACATAGCTTTTCTTCCTTGGGAGCATCAGTCCCAGTGTTTGTTTCGAGCCAAGTCATGCGGTTTACGCTGACTTGGCTTGATATTATTCTTATGTACTTGCTTCTAATCGGAGCCTTTAGCTTATGAAGCTAAGATGTACTCAGCGATCTTGTCACCCATTTCAGAGGTAGTCAGCGCTTGGTTTTTGCCAGCAAGGTCTGCCGTTAGCTCGCCTGCAGAAAGTGCTTTAGAAACCGCTGCTTCGATGTCTTGTGCTGCCGCTTCTTCGCCTAGGCTGTAACGAAGCATTAGGGCTGCAGAAAGGATTTGCGCGACTGGGTTTGCGATGTTCTTACCTGCGATATCTGGTGCGCTGCCACCTGCTGGTTCGTATAGGCCGAAGTTGCTTTCATTTAAACTTGCAGAAGGAAGCATACCCATAGAGCCAGTGATCATTGCGCACTCATCAGAGATGATGTCACCAAAGATGTTTGAACATAGCATTACGTCAAACTGAGATGGGTCTTTGATTAGCTGCATGGTCGCGTTGTCGATGTACATGTGGTTTAGCGTTACATCTGGGTAATCTTTTGCGATCTCTTCAACGACTTCACGCCATAGGATAGAGCTCTGTAGAACGTTCGCTTTATCGATTGAGTAAACGTTTTTGTTACGTAGGCGTGCCGATTCAAACGCAATCTTTGCAATACGTTCGATTTCGTAGCGGTGGTAAACCTCTGTATCAAAAGCTTTTTCAGTTGCGCCTTCGCCTTCACGGCCTTTAGGTTGGCCGAAGTAGATACCGCCTGTTAGCTCACGGACTACCACGATGTCGAAACCGTTACCTGAGATGTCAGCACGTAAAGGAGAGAAAGACTCTAGACCTTTATGGATTTGAGCTGGACGTAGGTTACAGAACAGTTGGAAGTGTTTACGGAGAGGAAGTAGGGCACCACGCTCTGGTTGATCGTTTGGTGGAAGGTGTTCCCACTTAGGGCCGCCAACCGAGCCAAATAGTACTGCGTCAGATTCTTCACAGCCTGTTACTGTCGCTTCTGGAAGTGGACAGCCGTGGTTATCAATTGCGATACCACCAACATCATACTCTTCACGAGAAAAGCTAATCGCATGCTTCTTTTCGATCGCGTCTAGCACCTTATGTGCTTGCTGCATTACTTCTGGGCCAATGCCATCACCAGGTAGTACGGCAATTTTGTATGATTTATCAGTCATGTTAATCCTTTAATTCTTGTTACTGAGCTATTTGGCTCGTTTTAAATTTTGTCCCTAAAGCCAATAACATCGGCTCTAGGGCTCTGTTATTGGGTATTTAAACTGTGGCGATTTTTTGCTGCTTCATTTCTGCAATGGTGTCTGCACGTTGAATGCTGTTGATAACGTGTAATAGCGCCTGACCAGAAGCTTCAACGATATCCGTTGAAACGCCTGTGCCGTGGTACTTACGACCTTTATAGTTAGCAATAATGTCAGCTTGGCCTAAACCGTCTTCACCTTCGCCTTTCGCGGTTAGGTCGAACTTATCTAGTACGATTTCGTAGCCAGTTAAGCGGTAGATACACTGGTATAGCGCGTCAACAGGACCGTTACCGACAGCCGCTTCGCATTTCTCTTCATCACCACATTGCAGCTTGATGCTGGTGGTAGACATAACACTACCAGATTGTACGCTTAGGTAGTTAAGTTTATAGAAGTCATCTTCGTCACGTAGATTTGCGAAGTGCATTAGTGCTTCTAGGTCGTAATCGAATACTTGGCCTTTACGGTCAGCCAGTTTCAAAAAGTCTTCGTACAATGAATCTAGGTTGTACTCATTGTCTTTGTAGCCCATTGCGTCCATGTGGCTCTTAACGGCTGCACGACCACTGCGACTTGTTAGGTTCAATGCCTTGTTTTTCAAGCCAATAGACTCAGGAGTCATGATCTCGTAAGTGTTCTTGTTCTTGAGCATGCCATCTTGGTGAATACCTGAAGAGTGGCTGAACGCGTTTGCACCGACGATAGCTTTGTTGTCTTGAATTGGCATATGGCAAAGCTGGCTAACCAATTTACTGGTACGGTGAATCTCTTTGTGGTCCAAACCGGTATGAACACCTAATAGCTCTTGACGAGTTTTGATGATCATTGCGATTTCTTCTAAAGAACAGTTACCCGCACGCTCACCAATACCATTGATTGTGCCTTCAATTTGTCGAGCACCTGCTTGAACGGCAGCAATTGAGTTAGCAACCGACATGCCTAAGTCATCGTGACAGTGAACAGAGATGATCGCTTGGTCGATGTTGGGTACGCGATCAAATAGCGTTTGGATAATGCCACCAAACTCATTCGGTACTGTGTAGCCTACGGTGTCTGGAATGTTGATGGTTTTTGCGCCCGCGTTAATCGCGGCTTCAACCATACGACATAGGTTGTCGATAGGTGTACGACCGGCATCTTCACAAGAGAACTCAACATCGTCAGTGTAGTTGCGCGCATGCTTTACCGCTTTCACTGCCATCTCGACAACATCGTCGTAGCTGCGGCGTAATTTATCTTGCACGTGAACCGTCGATGTAGAAATGAAGGTATGAATACGGAATTGCTCAGCCACTTTTAGCGCTTCTGCAGCGGCATCGATATCTTTTGCAACTGCACGAGAAAGCGCACAGATACGGCTATCTTTAATATTTTTTGCGATGGTTTGTACTGATTCGAAATCGCCTGGCGATGACACAGGGAAACCCGCTTCAATAACATCTACACCCAGTCGTTCAAGTGCATAAGCGATCTGTAATTTCTCTTTTACCGTAAGGCTTGCTGCCAACGCTTGCTCGCCGTCACGTAAAGTCGTATCAAAAATTATCACTTGATCGTTCATGGGTGCTTCCTTATATCGATATTGTATCGATTGCTATCCAAATTATTATTGAGAATGATGTTCTTTTAAAAGTGCCAGTTACAAAAAAACCCGCTCAGCGCGGGTTTTAATATTTGTGTAGTTCTTGACCCACAACTTACCCGCGCGATTGGTTCACGATAAGGAGAAGTTTCAGCAGTCGAGAAGAAGAAAAAATCATTACACAAATATCCGTAAATAAACTGTTAACACCATATTTACCGCAATTTATTCTGAGCGTCAAACAAGAAAATCCAATATCAGCGTGCATTGGCGACGTTTTGGTTTGGTTTGTGCTGTTTTGTGTTGTGTTATTGGCTAAATCATCTGATTGGTGGTTTTGTATTGGGGGGTTAGTTTATCGTTTGGCTTATGTGTAGGTTAAAACTTTGTAGTAAATCTTTTTGATGGAACGATTCACCAAAAAAATCACAAGCGTGACCAAATTAATTAATCACTTGATTAAATAGTGAGTAATTAATCTTCTACTGTTACACCTGTTTATCTCTATAATTAATCAGATGATTAATTATAGAGATGGATTTTTGCCATGACGGCACGAAAAGCGGGGCGACCTCAAAAAAACTTAGATGTTCGACAGTTATTGATTGAGCATGCTCGTGATCTGTTTGTCGTTCAAGCATACGACAAGGTCTCGACGCGCCTGATTGCTGAGCGTGCGGGTGTGAATATAGCGATGATCCGCTATTACTTTGGTAGTAAGGCCGGGCTGTTTGAAGCGATGCTGCGTGAAACGCTACGACCGATGCAATTGCAGATGCAGAGGTTGGTTGAAGAAAGCAGTCATGAGAACTTTCTTGATTTAATGAGGACTTACTACAAAGAGATGGTCAAGGTGCCGAAGTTTCCTCGCTTGATAGCCCAAGT
Organism: Vibrio sp. 10N.286.48.C11; assembly: GCF_041469805.1. Classification (NCBI taxonomy): domain Bacteria; kingdom Pseudomonadati; phylum Pseudomonadota; class Gammaproteobacteria; order Vibrionales; family Vibrionaceae; genus Vibrio; species Vibrio sp. 10N.286.48.C11. The sequence continues at coordinate 81,500 of NZ_JBFRLK010000010.1, forward strand.
GATGAATATGCCTCCCTCTGAAGTGCAAAGAGAGTTGCTCGAAAAGGTTTTCCTCGATGTTGCAAAGCCAGCCCAAGATGTCATTTTTGAAAAGCTGGTTGAACAAGGCATCTTAAAACAGAACATGGATCCAAAATTGTGCCGTGTTTCGTATGTAAGCTTGATGGTGTTTCCTTTCATCGCTCCGCCGCCTTTATTGGCAATCCATGGGATTGAAATTAATGAAGAATTTCTTAATCGTTTAATCGAACACAACATTCAACTGATGACTGAAGGCTTTATCAACGCGCCGAGCCCTTCTTCCGTGCAGGACCAAAGATAATGAAAATAAATAAAAAACTACTCTTCTTTCCAGCACTTGCGGTTGGTGTGATTGGCCTTGTCGCCGCGATTAACTTGAAGCCGGATCTTCCAACCAAACCTGCGGGTGATAGGGCTCGCTTAGTTGATACTGTGAGCCTAGAACAACAACTGATAGCGCCGTTAGCGGTCGGCTTTGGCAAAGTGGTGCCTAAAGTTGAATGGAAAGCGATTGCTGAGGTGACAGGACAGATCGTGTATCGACATCCAGATCTTGAAAAAGGCCAGGTGATCCCTGCAGGAACGGTCGTGCTCAAGGTTGATCCATTGGATTACGAATTGAAACTGATACAAGCAGAGGCGGATCTAAAATCAAGCCAAACCTCATTAGCGAAATTGAATCAAGAAGAAGACAACCTTAATCAGACTCTTAAGATCGAAAAGAATCGTTTGGTGATCAGCAATAAAGAGCTACAACGTAAACAGGATCTGCGTAAGAAAGGGCTCACCTCTCAATCGGATGTCGACCTGCAACAACAAAGCGCATTGTCTCAGCAGAAGTTGGTATTAGATATCGCGAACCAAATCGCGTTGATGCCAGATGAAAAGCGTGTTGCGGAAGCGGTGATTAAGGTCAACGTGTCTAAGGTAAAAGAGGCGCAGCGCTCTCTCGATAAGACCACGATCACTTTGCCAAGAGCGATGCGAATTGCTCAGGTTGATATCGAACAAAATCAAGTGGTTAACCTTCAGCAGGAGATGTTTATTGCTCACGGGATTAATGTCATGGAAGTAGAGGCGCAACTTTCTATTCACGATATGCAAACTTTAGCCTCCAGCTTTAACCAATTTCCTCGCGATGCTGCAGGAATCCCTAATCCTTATGAAGCGCCAATCAAAGCAAGCATTCAACTTAACAGCGGCAACCTGAACCTCAGTTGGCCAGCGAAGGTGGCAAGAATCAGCGAAACAGTTGATGAAAACCAAGCGACGGCGGGGATTATTCTCGAGATCGCTCAAGATTACTCACAATTGCAACCAGACAGCGCGACGCCTTTGGTTAACGGTATGTTTGTCAAAGCTGAGATTGAGGGTGTCGCCAATCTAAGTTGGGTGGTTCCAGAGCGAGCACTGCATGGTGATAAGGTTTACCTGATGGATGACAACCAGCGTTTGCAAGTGGTCAATGTTGAAGTGCTTTATCGCAGAGACAATCAAGTGGTTGTGAGTGGAGAGCTACAAACTGGAGATAAACTGGTTCTCAATGATGTCCTGCCAGCAATAGAAGGCATGTTACTGAGAGAGTCCAACTCTGAAGAGGCTGAGCTTGAATCAGATACTCAGGAGAGTGCGTCATGATCAAGTTTTTCTCTCGGCACCCAACAGCAGCAAACTTGTTGATGCTTGGGTTGTTGATCTTGGGTCTAAGCTCACTATCAACCATCAAACGTGAAACCTTCCCCGCTTACGATCCGCCTTACATTATGGCTGCGATTGTCTATCCCGGCGCCTCTCCACAAGAAGTGGAAGAGAGCTTGTGTGTACGAATGGAAGATGCAGTAGACGGCTTAGCCAACATTGAAGAAACTCAGTGTGAGGCGATCGAAGGCAGCGCCCGTTTAATTCTAAAGTTAAATGAAAAAGCGGACATCGGCCGAATGCTGGTGGATGTGCAAACCCAGATCAACTCGATCAATGATTTCCCAACTGAGATTGAATCGCCTGTTGTTCAAGAGCTAGATTGGAATGAACCGGTTGTCGATATCGCTATAACAGCCGAAACGTCGTGGCCAGAACTTAAGGCCTACGCGGAAGATCTTAAGCGCACCATGAAGCTTGATTACGATGTCTCTTTGGTCGAGGTTAGCGGCTTCTCGGATCATCAATATCGAGTGGAACTGGATACCCAAGCTATTCGTCAGTTGGGTTTGAGTGTCGGTGATATCGCGGATCAAATTGGTCGACAGAATGTAAAACTGCCGAGTGGTAACGTTGAAACACCAGACAAAAACTTTCTGATTCGTTTCGACGAGAGACGAGTTACGCCTGTTGAGCTGGAAAGCATCGTGGTTGGATCTGCGCCTAATGGCTCGGTGATTCGTTTGAGAGACATAGCCAAAATAACCGACCGCTTTGAGCTTGATGAGCAAAAGGTGCTATTTGATGGCAAGCCTTCAGCGCTGCTTAAGATCAGTAAGAACAAAGAAGACGATGCGCTGCGAATCAAAGAGAACGTAACACGATTCGTTGAAGATAAAAGCGCGATTGCTCCTGATGGCGTGACACTACAAATGACCAACGATCTCTCGTCTGTGCTTTGGGATCGTCTAACCATGATGGTGAGCAATGGCTGGCAAGGTATTGTGCTGGTGTTCGCCACCATGTGGCTGTTCTTCAGCTTACGTTATTCATTTTGGGTGGCGGCAGGGTTGCCAGTGGCCTTCCTTGGTGGCTTGTTCTTAATGGCGAACTTAGGTTTGTCGATTAACATTATGTCGCTGGTCGGACTGTTGATGGCGATTGGTATCATGATGGATGACGCCATCGTGATCGCCGAATCGATAGCCTCCCACTTAGATAGGGGACAAAGCGTCGATGATGCGGTGTACAACGGCGTTAAGAAAGTGCTTCCCGGAGTACTGTCTTCTTTCTTAACCACGGTGTGTATTTTCGGTAGCTTACTGTTTCTTGATGGCGAGATGGGCGCGGTGCTTAAGGCCGTTCCTCAAGTATTGATTTTGGTGCTGTCGTTGAGCTTGATTGAAGCCTTCCTGATTCTACCTAATCACTTATCTCATTCATTACATAAAGAAAAAAATGATAAGCCAGCGTTGCGCTTTAAAGTGGTGTTGCTTGAGAAGTTTGAGAACTTCCGTAATACCACTTTGATGAACATGGTTGAGAAAGTCGTGACCTTCCGCTACGCCTTTATGGGCGGAGTGATTACGCTGTTGTTGCTTTCAGTCGCCTTGATTGCTGGTGGTGTTGTTAAGTTTCAACCTTTCCCAGAGCTGGATGGTGATATTGCCGAGGCGCGTATTATTCTTCCGCCGGGCGCATCACTGTCTCAAACCGAGAAAGTGGTCGACAAAATTGTCGCGTCTGCTGAGCGTTTGAACAAGCAATGGAGCGAAGAGGTTGAAGAAGGCAATACACTGGTCGAGCACATAACTAGCCAATTCAATGCTAACGCCGATGCCAATGAATCCGGCCCGCACTTAGCCACAGTGCGCTTAGATTTACGCGGAGCAGAGAGTCGTAATACGGTTATCGATGATTTCATTGATGCGTGGCGAGAGGATATTGGCGATTTAGCGGATCCTATTTCATTGGTGTTCAAGCAACCGACTATGGGGCCGGGCGGTCGTGCTATTGAAATCCGCGCCAAACACGATGACCTGAGCGCATTGAAATCCGCTTCTTTGGATATTCAGGAGTACCTTAATCAGTTCGATGGGGTGCACGGCGTGCTTGATGATATGCGCATGGGTAAAGAAGAGATTTTGGTTAAGCTGCGCCCTGGAGCCGAAACCTACAATGTGAATGGGCAGATGATTGCGTCTCAGTTACGAGCGGCTTTCTTTGGGCAAACGGCGGATGAGATTCAAATCGGCGTTGAAAATATCTCGATTGAAGTGCGTCTTGATAAGGAGCAAGCGGGCGACATACAGCAGCTAGCTAACTTCCCAATCATTACCGCAGATGGCAGTCAGATCCCGCTAGCAACGTTGGCGACATTAGATTTCCAGCGTAACTACGTGCGAATTCAGCGTATTGATGGGCTGAGAACCATCAGTATTTTTGGTGATATTGATAATAAGAAAGCGAGTTCATCCGCGATTTTGGCTCAGTTCCAAAAAGATGAAGCCGCCAAACTTATTCAGAAGTACCCGGGTTTACGCTTTGATTTCGAAGGGGAGGCCAAGGATGCAGCCAAGACTGGCGCTTCGATGGGCAAAGGATTCTTGCTCGGCTTATTCGGCGTGTTTGCGATTCTTAGCTATCAGTTCAGAAGCTATTTAGAGCCTGTGGTCGTGATGTTAGCGATTCCACTCGCTTTTATTGGGGTGGTCGTTGGTCACTGGATACTTGGCCATTCTTTGAGTATGCCAAGCATGATGGGCTTTGTGTCGCTTGCCGGAATTGTGGTTAATGATTCCATCTTGTTGGTGCAGTACATTCGTCACCATGTCGATGAGGGAGATAGCGTGCATGACTCGGTGGTGAAAGCCAGTCGCGAGCGTTTCCGAGCGGTATTCTTGACCTCAATGACGACTGCGGCAGGTTTGCTACCGCTGTTGACGGAAACCAGCTTACAGGCTCAGGTTATCCAGCCACTGGTTATTTCGATCGTATTCGGCATATTTGCCTCGACCTTATTAGTATTGTTTATGATCCCAGCGGCCTACGCGATATTGGCGGATTTCGGTTTGGTGAAAAAGCATGAGCCATTAGCGCTATAACTTTTAGTGCTATAACCTTTAGCGCTATTATCATTAGTGAGCACTATTATCATTAGCGAACGCTATAGCCATTAACACGATAGAAGTAGCGTTTGCTTGCTTATATAAAGAAGTAAAAACGTAGAAGAATAAAGCGGCCTTGGGTCGCTTTATTTTTATCGGCAGTTTCTAGGCCCCATCAGCTTGCTTAGCGAAAGCGGTCAATTCGCCTCAAAATTCATTTTAGTTCATTCAAAACGTCACTTAACTGTCATTTGTTGGGCATAACTTGAGCCTTAACTGAATAAGGATTGTTAAGGAGATCGTATGCGTACTATCGAACCTATTGTCCGCTGGGATGTGGCATTTTCTGTTTTCTGTTTAAACAACCGCTATGGCGGGCAACATGCAACGCTCAGTAAAGCGGTGTCTCATACTGGAGATGGACACCTTTATGTTTTGATTGCCTTGATTGCACTGCTGGTCGATAGCAACACCGGTCGAGACTTTCTTTTGGTGGGCTTAACCGCCTTCGCAATCGAACTGCCTATTTACTGGTTTGCTAAAAATACCCTCAAGCGCCGTCGACCAGCTGAATTCTCTTCACTACTTCACTCTCATATTGTGCCATCCGATAAATACAGTCTGCCTTCAGGGCATTCCGCTGCTGCTTTTGTTATGGCGACCCTAATCGGGCATTTCTATCCGAGCTTGTACCTCTTTAGCTTGGTGTGGGCAACTGCGATTGCAGGCTCTCGAATCCTGCTCGGTGTGCACTTTTTAACGGACGTACTGATTGGCGCAGCCTTGGGCATCGCTTGTACCAGCCTCGCTATCAGCTTCATCCTGTAATTATTTTGTTGGCAACCACTGCCGAGCTTAAGTGGTAAATTTAAAGGAACATGCATGAAAATTTTATATGGCGTACAAGGCACAGGAAATGGGCACATCGCTCGAGCGAGAGCAATGGCCGTCGCTTTTCGTCAGCAAAATATTGATGTCGATTTTCTGTTCTCTGGGCGAGATGAGAGCAAATACTTTTCGATGGAAGCGTTTGGCAACTATCAGACCCGCAGCGGCTTAACTTTTTACAGCGAGCAGGGGCAGGTTAAATACGGCAAAACATTCATGAAGAACAACATCTGGCGATTTCTCCGTGAGATTAACCAGATCGATCTTACGCCTTATGACTTAGTGATTAATGATTTTGAGCCTGTCACTGCATGGGCGGCTAAGAGACAAGGTGTGCCATGCATTGGGATAAGCCACCAGAATGCGTTTCGTTATGATGTACCCAAAGAAGGGGGCAACTGGATTGAACATTCAGTGATTCAACATTTCGCCCCAACCGAGCACTCTATTGGCTTGCACTGGTATCACTTTGAACAGCCGATTTTGCCGCCTATCGTTCACACGCTGGTTGGTGAGCAACAAATAAAAACAACACAAGACTTTACGTTGGTCTATTTGCCATTTGAGGACCTTGAGTCGATCTCAGAGCTGCTGATGAAGTTCATTTCGCAAAACTTTGTCTGTTACCACCCGGATGTGATTGAGCATAGCCGAGTTGAAAATATTGAGTTCAAACCACTGAGTCATGCGGGCTTTCAATTCGACCTCAATCAGTGCTCTGGTGTGGTCGCAAATGGCGGCTTTGAATTGCCATCTGAAGCCCTAACTTTGGGGAAGAAATTGCTTCTCAAACCACTCGAAGGACAGTTCGAACAACAGAGCAATGTGGCGACGCTAGAGGCCCTTGGGTTAGCTCAAACCATGACGTTTTTAGATGCGGCTATCTTGCGCGCTTGGCTCAGTGAAAAACAGGCCGAAGTGGTCACCTATCCAGACGTGGCAAGTGCACTCGTTGAGTGGGTATTAGCAGGGAATTGGTCTAATCAAGATGATTTAAGAAAGCAACTTTGGGACAAGGTCGACTTTCCAAGTTATGCATCGCTCACCTAACTCATAAGTGCTATTTCTGAATTGACCGGCTGAACAATTCACGAGTTCAATAAATTGTAACAAATGTAACCAAACGATAGAACAGCTAAATAAGTCGAAATTAAACTCATAAGTGACGCATTTTATGTTTTTTTATAACTCTATAAATAATTGATTTTTAGATGTTGTTTAATCATTAAGGTAAAATAAAATTATTCTTTATCAATCTTGTTGGTAGCTCGAGATGCATTGGTTAATAGTAATGTCAATCCGAAAAACATCGGTCTGATAAATATAAGAATTAGTGGTTATCTATTCTCATACCATTACCAATTTAACGCTGTCGAACCGACAAGAGGCAACTTGAATGTTAGATAAGAAAGACGCAATGAGTGCTATTGCAAGCTACAGAATGGAAAGCACACTTCGTGGAGTCGACTTAAATCTTTTGACTGTATTTGATGCAGTTATGCAAGAGCAAAACATTACACGTGCAGCTCACAATCTGGGTATGTCTCAGCCTGCTGTAAGTAACGCTGTTGCTCGTCTAAAAGTGATGTTTAACGACGAACTATTCATGCGTCAAGGTCGTGGTATTCAACCGACTCAACGTGCTCGTCAGTTGTTTGGTCCAATCCGCCAAGCGCTACAGTTAGTACGCAACGAACTACCAAGTTCTGTGTTCTCTCCAGAGTCGTCTTCTCGCCTGTTCAAACTAGCGATTTGCAGCCCTTGTGATATGCGTTTTGCTCCTAAGATTATGTCGACAATCAACGAGCAAGCACCTAGCGTGAAACTGCACATGGATGCTGAATTCGATCGTCAACTTTCTGAGCGTATGCGCTACCAAGAAATCGACTTCGTTATTGATTACGCTCGTTTTGATGAGCAAGGCTTCTCAAGCACTGAAATCTTCCAAGACGAATTAGTTGTGGTTGCTTCTGCTTCTCACCCACGTATCAACGGTGAAGTTTCTGCGGCAGAGCTGCTTAACGAAAAGCACGCAAAACTGTCTCGCATCCATGGTCAACGTAGCTTCTCTGAGCAAGCTTACCGTGACCTAGATTGCACGCCTTTCTACGAAGGTACGAGCTTAAGCAACGTTCTTTACGTTGTAGGTCAGTCTGAACTAGTAACGATTGCTCCTCGTTGGATGGTAGAACATGCAGCAAACAAAGAGCAGCTTCAGATTCTAGATTTCCCATTTGATAATGCGGCAATTTCAGGCTTCCTAAGCTGGCACGAATCAAGTGAAAAGGACAAAGGACACATTTGGTTACGAGATCAGTTAATGATGATCTGTGGCGAAGTAGTGGCACTTAACTAGACACTAATCCCTATGTTTTATAAGCCCTAAGCTAGGAGTCTGGCTTGGGGCTTTTTTGTACCTGCTATTTTTGTTGATAGAAAACTTAGCGTGAGACGTACTATTACTTATAACTTTGAGCTTCATCAGTTGCCTTTTCCATGATCAGAGGTACACTTGTGCGCTCAAAAAAGCTTACAGGTGTAAGCCAAAGGTAAAGAGATGGCCAATTTAGATTTTCATATCGTAAAAAGACTTCGTGACCAAATTGCCCAAGGCGGCAACCGTACAGCTTTGAAGCACAAAGTAGACAATGTATGGCAAGGTATTAGCTGGGAGCAGTTTGGACAACAAATCGATACGCTTTCATTAGCACTATTGGCTCAGGGACTGAGAGTTCAAGATAAGATCGGTATCTATTCAAATAATATGCCTCAATGGACCGTGGCAGATTTTGCATCTTTACAAGCTCGTCTTGTGACTGTGCCGATTTATCCAACCAACACAGCAGCACAGTCGTCTTACATCATCCAAAATGCGGATGTGAAGATCTTATTCGTTGGTGAGCAAGTTCAATTTGACGCGGCGGTGAGCCTATTCGAAGAGTGTGAACAGCTAGAAGTGGTTGTCGCGATGTCTGATGATATCGATCTTCAAGGCCATAGCTTTGCGGTATCTTGGGCTGATTTCATGGCGCGCGGCGTTGAAGCACAACAAGCTGAACTTGACGTGCGTCTTGCTGATGCAAGCATGGGCGACCTGCTGACTCTTATCTATACCTCTGGTACCACAGGTCAGCCAAAAGGCGTAATGCTTGATTACACCAACATTGGCTACCAGTTAGAAGGCCACGATGAGCGCCTTAGCCTGAGCAAAGACGATGTCTCATTGTGTTTCTTACCTCTATCACACGTATTTGAGCGTGCTTGGACGTTCTACGTTCTTTATAAAGGCGCAACCAACTGCTACCTGCAAGATACGATGCAAGTGCGTGATGCGCTAAGTGATGTGAAACCTACCGTAATGTGTGCGGTTCCACGCTTCTACGAGAAGATCTTCTCTGCGATTCACGAGAAGGTATCTAAAGCACCATTTATTCGTAAAGTGCTATTTACTTGGGCGGTGAACATGGGAGCAAAGCTTTCAGTTTGTCACCAAGAAGGTCGTACTCCATCGTTGATGCTGAAGAAGAGCCATGCGCTAGCTGATAAGCTTGTGCTATCTAAACTGCGCGCTCTACTCGGCGGTAACATCAACTTCATGCCTTGTGGTGGAGCTAAGTTAGATGAAACCATCGGTCGCTTCTTCCATGCTATCGGTATCAACGTAAAACTTGGCTACGGCATGACAGAAACCACAGCAACGGTGTCTTGCTGGGATGACCGCTGCTTTAACCCTGATTCTATCGGTATGTCGATGCCGGGCGCAGAAGTAAAAATTGGTGCTAAGGACGAGATTCTTGTTCGCGGTCCAATGGTGATGCGTGGCTACTACAAGATGCCAGAAGAGACAGCTAAGACATTCGATGAGCACGGTTTCTTGAAAACCGGTGATGCGGGTCATTTTGATGAAAATGGTAACCTGTTCATTACTGATCGTATCAAAGAGCTGATGAAAACTTCTGGTGGTAAGTATATTGCCCCGCAAGTGGTTGAAGGTGCGATTGGTAAAGATCACTTTATCGAACAGATTGCTGTTATCGCTGATACACGCAAATTCGTTTCTGCGCTGATTGTTCCTTGTTATGACTCGCTAGAAGAGTACGCCAAAGAGCTTAATATCAAGTATCACGATCGCGTTGAACTTGTTAAGCACCACCAAATCGTCGAGATGCTAGAAAAGCGTGTGAATGACCTACAGCAAGAACTGGCTAAGTTTGAGCAAGTGAAGAAATTCAAACTGCTACCAAAAGCATTTTCTATGGATGATGGTGAACTGACACCAACTCAAAAATTGCGTCGTAAAGTTATCAACGATAAGTATCAAGACGAAATCGAAGAAATGTACAACGAAAAGCCTAAAGATAAGTAGTTTTCTGCTTAGATAAATTTTCAGTTGTTTAAAAATCCCCCTACGAATGTGATTGCATTTTTAGGGGGATTTTTTGTATCTAATGACACAGCACAATGTGCGAAAGCGCACACCAGCAAGCTCGTGGTTTATCGATAAATAGCGATCTATTAAAATATTAAGTGCTTTTTTTTGTTCGCTAACTAGTGTTTAAACCTAGCGTGGGGGGCTGGGTTGGGTTTTATTTAATGCTTTGAGCTAATAGTTGGTTTTTTGGCACAGTTGCCGAATAACAGGTGTTAGACCAGATGATAATAAAGCGTTAAAGTTGTTTCGTATTACTGTTTGTTGTTATCACGACAGACAGCCATAGCCGAAAAAGTGGAAGTATTTCGAATTAGGCTACGAATAAGCCCTAGACTATGAAAAACCAGCCCAACATGTTCACCAAATATGATTGGAAACTGGTGAGGAGAGCAATATGACAACAAAACCTGAAACAGCCATGTCATCCGGCGCTGAAATGTTATCCGGCGCTGAGATGGTGGTGCAGTCTCTAATTGAAGAGGGTGTAGAACAAATCTTTGGTTACCCAGGTGGTTCTGTACTTGATATCTACGATGCGTTGCATGCTAAAACTGCTGAAATTAAACACGTATTAGTGCGACACGAACAAGCCGCTACCCACATGGCAGATGGCTATACTCGTTCTACCGGTAAACCGGGTGTAGTACTTGTGTGTTCTGGTCCAGGTGCGACCAATACCGTTACTGGTATTGCAACCGCCTACATGGACTCAATCCCAATGATTGTTATTTCTGGTAACGTACCAAATAACCTCATTGGTAATGACGCCTTCCAAGAGTGTGACATCGTGGGTGTATCACGCCCGATCGTTAAACACAGCTTCTTAGTTAAGAAAGCGGAAGATATCCCTGAAGTCGTTAAAAAAGCATTCTATATTTCAACGACAGGGCGTCCCGGTCCTGTGGTTATTGATCTGCCGAAAGATATCTTAAACCCACAAATCAAGCTTCCTTATGAATACCCAGAAACGCTCAAAATGCGTTCGTATAACCCAACGGTTACGGGTCATAAAGGTCAGATCAAAAAGGCGCTAAAAGCCCTTCTTGAAGCGAAGAAGCCGGTACTTTATGTCGGTGGTGGTGCGGTTATTTCTGAGGCAGATAAGCCGCTGTTAAAATTAGCAGAGGCACTGAATTTACCTGTGGTAAGCACCCTAATGGGGCTTGGCGCTTTCCCTGGCACCCATAAGAACTCTTTGGGTATGTTAGGCATGCATGGTTTATATGAAGCCAATATGGCGATGCACAATGCGGATTTGATCTTTGGTATTGGCGTACGTTTCGATGATCGAACGACTAATAACCTAGATAAGTACTGCCCTGATGCGAAGATCATGCACATTGATATCGACCCATCTTCGATCTCTAAGAACGTAAAAGTGGATCTACCGATTGTAGGTTCTGCTGAAAAGGTTCTAGAGAGCATGGTGAACTTGCTCGTTGAGCAAGGCGGCACTAACGATGCAGAAGCGATTGAAAGCTGGTGGAGTGAAATCAAGCAGTGGCAAGAGCGTGACTGCCTAGCTTACGAGAAATCGTCTGAGCGCATCAAACCACAGCAAGTAATTGAAACACTGCATAAAGTAACCAATGGCGATGCCTATGTTGCTTCTGACGTAGGTCAACACCAAATGTTTGCTGCTTTATACTACCCGTTTAACAAGCCACGTCGTTGGATTAACTCTGGTGGTCTAGGCACGATGGGCTTTGGCCTGCCTGCTGGTATGGGCGTTAAGTTTGCTAAGCCAGATGAAGAGGTGGTTGTGGTAACCGGTGACGGCAGCATTCAAATGAATATCCAAGAGCTGTCGACTGCGCTGCAATACAATATCCCGGTTAAGATTATTAACCTTAACAACCGTTTCCTAGGCATGGTAAAACAGTGGCAAGACATTGTTTATCAAGGCCGTTACTCTAACTCATATATGGACTCTGTTCCTGATTTTGCTGCTATCGCTGAGGCTTATGGCCACGTTGGTATGCGCATTTCATCTCCGGATGAATTGGAATCAGGTTTGGAAAAAGCACTGGCGATGAAAGACCGTTTGGTATTTGTCGATATTAGTGTGGATGACACCGAGCACGTATACCCAATGCAGATCAAAGGCGAGGGTATGGATAACATGTGGCTAAGCAAAACGGAGAGAACATAATATGAGACACATTATTTCACTACTAATGGAAAACCAACCTGGTGCGCTTTCTCGAGTGGTTGGCTTGTTTTCTCAGCGTGGCTACAACATCGAGTCTTTGAACGTATCTCCAACCGATGATCCGACGCTGTCTCGTTTGAACGTCACTACTAACTCGAGCGAAATGCAGCTTGAGCAGATTCAGAAACAACTGCATAAGCTAATCGACGTACTTAAAGTACAAGAAGTGTCTGAACTTGAACACATTGAACGTGAGCTGTTGATGGTAAAAGTACGTGCGAGCGGCTTTGCTCGTGCGGAAGTGAAGCGCACAGCGGATATCTTCCGTGGTCAGATCGTTGATGTTACGGCTTCTCAATATACGGTTCAAATGGCGGGTACTAGCGAGAAACTGGATGCCTTCATTCAGGCGCTGTCTGAAGTGACGGAAGTGCTTGAAGTAGCTCGAAGTGGTGTTGTTGGCATCGCACGAGGCGAACGTGCGTTGAAAGCCTAGACGATAAGTCTTTAAAAAATAACTTTAAAGCCGCTTTTTTAAGCGGCTTTTATTTTGTTAATTTTTTAGAGTGCTATAATCCCGCGCTGCACTTCCATTCATCTGAGTTAGCAATGCGAAATAAAAAATCAATAATTACATTGCTGATTATCTCTATCATATTGTCTTCTGCAGTATGTCTGTATTATTTGCAGCGCTACAAAGAAGTAAAACAGCAGAGCTTTGACTACTCAGCTAAGCAAGCCGTTCATCAGTTAGTGTATGCCAAGCGAGATTATGATCTTCTCAAGACTCAGTTAGTCTCGGTCATGGAGCTACTCAGTCATAGCCAGAGCTTGGTTAACTTTGCTTCCTCTCCCTCAGACCAAACCAAACATCTACTTGAAGAGGTCTGGCAATCTGTTCTCGTGAACCAGAAGTGGTATACACAAATCCATCTGTTAGATGTCACTGGCAAAGAATTGGTGCGTGTTAACTATTCCTCTGATACCGGTAGAGTGACGTTTCCTCAACAGCTGCAAGATAGGTCGGATTCTAACTACTTCCAATACGCTCAAAAACTAGAAGCCGAACAGATTGGCGGTTGGGGTATTGAGCTTGAAACTGAGCATGGTGAAGTCACCTTCCCTTATTCGCCGGTAATCCGTGTCTTTACCCCAGTAGAAACCCCTGACGAAAGAGTAGGCTACCTCGTCATCAATCTTGATGTATGGGGCTTATCGTCGCGTCTGAGCTTTTCACCAGATAACGATCTTAGAGCAGAAGTTCTCAATGACGCGGGTTACTTCATCGCGAGTAACAACAGCGGTAAGTTGTTCGGAGACTCTATTCCTGAAAGAAAAGGCTATAACCTGAAAAATATCGCGCCGAAGACGTGGGATGCGATCTCCAATGATCAGGTGGGATACGTTTTTGAAGATGGTAATTTGTTTGCCTTTAACACGGTTATGCTCGCGAACAGTCAAAAGGTCCATTTACTGATTCAACTTAATCAAAAGCAACTGATGGATCGGGCTGAGCGTGATCTAGATGATTTGGCCCATGAAGAGATCATTGTTCTGATTACGGTGCTGATATTCGCTTTCCCGTTTGCTTACCTGGTGACGCACTGCCGACGCCGAAGCCTAGAGAGTAAATTGGCACGCGCCGCATTGAATGGTATGTCGGCAGTGATGATCTCTGACAAGCAGCACCGCACAATGATGATCAACAACGAATTTGAGAACATGACTGGGTACTGCAAAAAACAGGTGATCGGTCAAAATGCATTGCAGTTGCTGCTTGAGAATACCGACCAAGTGCTCTCAAGTTCGGCTATTTGGAGTCATTTAGAGCAAGAAGAAGTATGGGAAGGGGAGGTTCAGTGTAAGAACAAGCTGCGTATTCCTTTTACTGCGATCATGCGAGTGCATGCGGTCAAAAACAATTCAGGCAAAGTCAGTTACTACATCACCTCGTTGGTTGATATTTCCGTAAGGAAGGAGCTTGAGGTACGTTTGAGGATCTTAAGTGAACGTGACTCTTTGAGTAATCTCTGGAACCGACGAAAATTCGAAGAGCAGCTGGCCTACTATTCTCGCTTAGTTGAGCGTTACCCGATCGAAGCGACCACCTGCTTAGCCTTGGTGGACATCGATAACTTCAAGCGAATCAATGATGAGCTTGGCCACGACGAAGGTGACCGTGTGATCGCTGGTGTTGCTAAACTTCTGCAAGATAGCCTTCGTGGGACGGACTTTGTTGCACGTGTCGGAGGAGAAGAGTTTGCACTGTTGATGCCACACACGTCTCTGCCAGAAGCAAAGCGCGTATTGGATCGCTTGCGAATAGAGATTGAACTGGCAGCCGGAACTAAGGTAACGGTGAGTGTTGGCTTTACTGATTTAACAAGTAACAGTACTCGCTCATACAAGTGTGCCGATGTTGCGCTTTACGAATCTAAATCGTCTGGTCGTAATACGGTCTCTATGTGTCCTAGCTACGATGATGTCGCTTAGGTTCGCTTCTATCTAATCCTTTCTTCTCTTTGCTTCACCTCTTCAAGCTGGCCCCGACTCACTTTATCTCTCCCCCTTTTTATAGGAATCTCACTTTTGAGCGACCTATGTCACAAAATCTATACAGTTAGACTAAAGTCTAATGCTGGTGGAAATTTGAGCTAAAATGAACAATAAGTAAACTACCTTGCTTCAGATTACATCGTGCTTAACGGTGTAATAAATAGAGTGTTTACCAGATGTAAAAGGATGACACCGTTAACTTAATTCAGCTGGTTAGCTAGCCTTATCAATAACTTGAAAGGCAGCAGTAGAATTAGGTTAGCTGGAGCAAGAGTTTGGGGATCATACAGTCTGGTTAAAAGAGGCGTGGTATGTTTGTCGATTTTTTAGTTAGGTTAACCATAGGCACATTAGCCATTCTTGGCTTTCAACTTAGTGCATTGTATTTTTTACCTATGGTTGTGCTGCTCAATACTCATCACAAAGAGTTTTTTGGGTGGTAGTTCAGTCGTGGTACTGGAAACAAAAAAACGGAGCCGCTGGGCTCCGTTTTTATTTGGTTAGAATCTATCTTGGCATCATGCCGCTTCGATAACTTCTTCAATTCGTTTCATTGAACCTAGCAGGTGTTGATCAAGCAGTTCAGTCGCTTGTTCTACATTCTTAGAGAGTACTAGTTTCATGATCATTTCGTGCTCATCAATATTGAACAGATCATCAGATGCGCTTTCTGCAGACATAGCGAGGAAGCGGTAACGTTTCACTTGGTTAATTAGGTCATCAAAGAACTTAAACATGTTCTCTGAATCTGCACCTTCAAGCAGTGCGACATGGAATTGCTGGTGGCGCTCTTCCCATTCTACACAGTCAAACTCTTCAGATACGTACTGTACTCGCGATAGTTTATGGTAAGACGTTAGTACATCCAGTTCCCAGCTCTCATCACCTGCTGCAATCGCTTTTTTAAGCAGAACCGATGATACAACACGAAGGCTTTCGTATAGGTCATTCAGTTCTTTCTTTGATACAGGAGATACCCAGCAGCCTTTTTGTGGCTCTAGTTTGACGTATTTACTCCAAGACAATTGCACTAGGGCTTCACGAATTGGAGATGCACCAACGTTGTATCTATTTTTTAGATCAGCAACAACGAGCTTTTGACCTGGGGTTAATTCACCGTTGAGAATATCTTGGCGAATCATCTTTGATACTTTGTCAGTGAGAGTAGGACTAGACATTACAAACCTCATGTATATTTGATTTCTAGTCTGCTAATCCATCTCTTGGAAAGAGCCATTGGATATTAACAGTACGTAGTTCTATCTTGTTTGATAATATAGCGTACTGAAAAGTTAGGCAAGATTTGTTTCATAAAAAAAGAGGGCCGAAGCCCTCTTTTATATTTTTATGCGAATCGGTTCATTCTTATAGAACGTGAACAGATGCCGTGTTTGTAGTACCAGAAGCTACTAGAGCGCCAGAAACCATTACTACGATATCGCCTTTGTTACCTAGGCCAGATTGTAGAGCGATTTCTTTACCGTTGATGTAGAACGTGTCTGTGTTCTCGATAGAATCAACAAGAACTGGTTTAACACCTTTAGTAAGAACTAGCTGTGCAGCTGTCTTTTCGTTAGTTGTTAGAGCAAGGATGTTTGCTGTTGGGAAGTACTTACGTACTGAACGTGCAGACTTACCGCCTTCAGTTGCAACAACGATTAGAGGAGCAGCTAGCTTCTCTGCTGTATCTACAGCGCCTTTACATACTGCTTCAGTGATGCGTAGACGTGGGCTGTCTAGACGAGAACCTAGCTCAGCTTTAAGAGCTGAATCAGTGCGGTTCGCGATTTGAGCCATGATAGTAACAGCTTCAACTGGGTACTTACCTTTAGCAGTTTCACCAGAAAGCATTACTGCATCAGTACCATCCATGATTGCGTTCGCAACGTCACCCGCTTCAGCACGAGTTGGACGTGGGTTGCTGATCATAGAGTCAAGCATTTGAGTTGCAGTGATAACCATCTTACGTGCACGGTTACACTTCTCGATCATCATCTTCTGAGCGAAGATTACTTCTTCAGCTGGGATTTCAACACCTAGGTCACCACGAGCAACCATGATGCCGTCAGAAGCTTCAAGGATTGAATCGAAGTTATCTACACCTTCTTGGTTTTCAATCTTAGAAATGATGTGGATGTTCTCGCCGCCGTTAGCGTTTAGAAGCTCACGGATTTCTTTAACGTCTTCTTCTTTACGGATGAAAGAAGCAGCAACGAAATCTACGCCTTGCTCACAACCAAACTTAAGGTCAGCTTTGTCTTTCTCAGAAAGAGCAGGAAGTTGAACAGAAACGCCAGGAAGGTTAACACCTTTGTTTTCGCCTAGAGCACCGTTGTTAAGAACTTTACACTTAACTTCAGTTTCTGTTGTTGCGATAACTTCCATTTCGATTAGGCCGTCATCAACAAGGATAGTGTTACCTGCTGTTAGGTCTTTAGCGAAACCTAGGTAAGTTACTGCTACTACGTCTTTGTTACCAACAACTGTTGCGTCAGTTGTGAAAGTGAACTCTTGACCAGCTACTAGATCTACGTCGTTACCATCTTCAAGTTTGATAGTACGGATTTCTGGACCTTTAGTATCTAGAAGGATAGCAAGTTGCTCACCTTTGTTTTCCATTACTTTACGGAAGTTCGCGATACGAGTGCCGTGCTCTGCGAAATCACCGTGAGAGAAGTTAAGACGCATAACGTTCATGCCAGCATCTACTAGTTCAGTTAGCTTCTCTACAGATTCAGTTTTAGGGCCAATCGTACATACGATTTTGGTCTTTTTCATGGAAGGTACTCTCCGGTAAGTATTGTTACAATTTGAAATTTATTTAAGTTCTGAAGATTGGTCCGCTACATCAACATTTTGTGCCTGTTGTGTAAAAGCGCGGGACTTCCAATATGTCCTTCAGAGTTGTAAGTCTTTCATCAATTTTAGTCATTTTATGACTAAAAGATTTTGATTCAATATCGGTTTTCTGTGACTTACCCCACTATATAGGGGGTAAGTTGCAAAAAAATAACAGTCAGTTTTGTAATTTTTTTTCTTTTCGGGTGCGGATTCTACCACCTAATGAGTTCAATATCACTGCTTAACAATTGTCTTAGGACAAGGTTTTATCGCTATTTATTAATTTTTTGGATCAAAATAAATGGACTAAATAGTTTCGTTGTAACTATAATATGTTTCATATCGAAACTTAATGGCCTTTTTTAAATGTCGAAACGAAACACCCAGCTCAGAAGACATGCAATTTCTAACCTAGTGAATGAAAAAGGGGAGGTTAGTGTTGATGAATTATCCGCTAAGTTCGAAACCTCAGAAGTCACTATTAGAAAGGACTTGGCGTCTTTAGAGAAAAACGGTCAGCTTTTACGCCGTTATGGTGGTGCGATTTCGTTACCGAAAGAGGTTGTCAACGAAGAACTGGGTCAACAAGTTTCGACTCGAAAGATTTCATTGGCAAAAGCCGCTGCAGATTTAATTCGCGACCATAACCGCATCGTGATCGATAGTGGCAGTACGACCGGTGCTCTAATTCAGCAGCTTAATGCTAAGCGTGGCTTGGTTGTTATGACCAACTCATTGCACGTTGCTAATGCGCTTAATGAGCTTGAAAGCGAGCCGACGTTATTAATGACTGGCGGCACTTGGGATACCCATTCGGACTCTTTCCAAGGCAAAGTTGCAGAGTCGGTACTTCGTGCTTACGATTTTGACCAACTATTTATTGGGGCTGATGGTATCGACCTCGATAGAGGCACAACCACGTTTAACGAACTGGTTGGCCTGAGCAAAGTAATGGCTGAAGTGTCACGAGAAGTGATCGTGATGGTTGAGTCGGAAAAGGTGGGACGAAAGATCCCGAACTTAGAGCTGGCATGGGAACACATTGACATCTTAATTACCGATACAGACTTAGGCGAAGAATCCAAAGCAAGTATCGAATCACATGATGTTCGAGTGATCCTGACCGATCCAGCGTAAAAACAAATTTAAGTATTATGCATTTACCTTCCTATGATTGATCTTAATGAAGATTTGGCCTTTGCTTGCTGCCAATAGGAATAAAACAAAATTGATGGAGTGAAACTATGTGTGGAATTGTTGGTGCAGTAGCACAGCGTGATGTAGCTGAAATTTTAGTAGAAGGCCTTCGTCGTCTAGAATACCGTGGCTACGATTCAGCTGGTGTCGCTGTAGTCGATACTGAATCTAACCTAACTCGTGTACGCCGCCTAGGTAAAGTACAAGAGCTAGCTGACGCAGTAGAAGAGCAACAAGTGATTGGTGGTACAGGTATCGCTCATACACGTTGGGCGACACACGGTGAGCCGTCTGAAGCGAACGCACACCCACACATGTCTGGTGATATTGCCGTTGTACACAATGGCATTATCGAAAACCACGAAGCACTGCGCGCTATGCTGCAAGAGCGTGGTTACGTATTTACTTCACAAACGGATACAGAAGTTATTGCTCACTTAGTTGAGTGGGAACTTCGCACTTCAGCTTCTTTGGTTGAAGCGCTACAGAAAACAGCAAAACAATTAGACGGTGCGTACGGCACGGTTGCGGTTGATCGTAAAGATCCTAGCCGTATCGTTGTAGCTCGTTCTGGTAGCCCGATCGTTATCGGTTTTGGTGTCGGCGAGAACTTCCTTGCTTCTGATCAACTGGCGCTACTGAGCGTAACTCGTCGCTTCATGTACCTAGAAGAAGGTGATGTTGCAGAGGTAACTCGTCGTGATGTTACGGTATTTGATGTAGCGGGTGAGCGTGTTGAGCGTGAAATCGTTGAGTCAAACGCTGAACACGACGCAGGTGACAAAGGTCAATACCGCCACTTCATGCAGAAAGAGATCTTCGAGCAGCCAACAGCGCTGATCAATACAATGGAAGGCCGTATCTCTGACACTTCGGTTATCACTAACGCGATCGGCGTTAAAGCTGAAGAGATCCTAAGCAAGGTTGAACACGTGCAGATCATCGCATGTGGTACGTCTTACAACTCAGGCATGGCAGCGCGTTACTGGTTTGAATCTCTAGCTGGCGTAAGCTGTGACGTAGAGATTGCTTCTGAATTCCGTTACCGTGATTTCGTTGTTCGTCCGAACAGCCTATTGGTGACTCTGTCTCAATCTGGTGAAACGGCGGATACGCTTGCTGCACTTCGTCTTGCAAAAGAGAAGGGTTATATGTCTGCAATGACTATCTGTAACGTTGCGGGTTCTTCACTGGTTCGTGAATCTGATTTTGCCTTCATGACTCGCGCAGGAACAGAGATCGGTGTTGCTTCTACTAAAGCTTTCACAACTCAACTAGCAGCGATGCTGATGATGGTAACGTCAATTGGTCGTCTACAAGGTCGTATCAATGAAGAAAAAGAAGCGGAAATCGTTCAAGCACTTCACCAACTGCCTGCTGATATCGAGAAAGCATTAGCGTTCGATAAAGAAATTGAAGCACTGGCACCTGATTTTGCTGATAAGCATCACACACTGTTCTTGGGTCGTGGTGAGTTCTACCCAATCGCGATGGAAGCGTCTCTTAAACTGAAAGAGATCTCTTACATCCACGCAGAAGCATACGCAGCTGGTGAGCTTAAGCACGGTCCTTTGGCTCTTATCGATGCAGATATGCCTGTAGTCGTTATTGCACCAAGCAACGACTTGCTAGAGAAGCTGAAATCGAACGTTGAAGAAGTGCGTGCTCGTGGCGGTCTACTTTACGTATTCGCTGATGAAGATGCGGGCTTTGAAAGCGATGAGAACATGAAGATCATCAAGATGCCTCACGTAAGTGAAGTAACAGCGCCTATCTACTACACAGTACCGATGCAGCTGCTGTCTTACCATGTCGCACTAATAAAAGGTACCGACGTTGACCAACCTCGTAACCTAGCGAAAGCGGTAACAGTTGAGTAATCGACAGCTTACCTAAGATATAGATAATAAGAAGCCCATCCTGTGATGGGCTTTTTTATGTCTGTTAGTTAACGATCAGTGTTAGAGCTAGCTGTAGCGTCATTAAGCGCTCAGTGCTTGCTCTAGGTCAGCCAAGATATCGTCAATGTGCTCGATACCTACTGATAGGCGAATCATCTCCGGTGATACACCGGCTTGTTTCTGTTCAGCTTCGCTTAGTTGACGGTGTGTCGTCGAAGCTGGGTGACAAGCGAGAGATTTCGCATCGCCAATGTTAACTAAGCGCTTGAAGATTTGCAGTGCATCATAGAAGCGAACACCGGCTTCATAACCGTCTTTTAAACCAAAAGATAGAATAGCCGATGGCTTACCCTGCATGTATTTTTCAGCAAGCGGGTAGAATTCTGAGCTAGGCAGACCAGCGTAGCTTACCCAACTGACTTTTTCGTGTTGGCTGAGGTATTCTGCCACTTTCAAGGCATTCTCTGTGTGTCGCTCCATACGTAACGACAATGTCTCCAAGCCTTGCATCAACATGAAAGCATTCATTGGCGACAGTGCTGCACCTGTATTACGTAGGGGAACCGTTCTAGCTCGACCAATAAACGCAGCCTCACCAAATGCCTCGGTATAAACCACGCCATGATAAGAAGGCTCTGGCTGATTAAAAACAGGGAAGCGCTCTTTGTGCTGTGCCCATGGGAATTTTCCTGAATCGACAATCACGCCACCTAACGTTGTACCGTGACCACCCACGTATTTGGTTAGTGAGTGCACCACGATGTCAGCACCAAAATCGATAGGTTTACACAGCACAGGCGTCGCGACTGTGTTATCAACAATCACAGGCACTCCTTGTGCGTGGGCAAGTTCTGCAACACGTTCTAAGTCGATGATATTACCAGCAGGGTTACCAATACTTTCACAGTAAACCGCCTTGGTTTTTTCGTCAATCAGTGCCGCTAAGCTTTCTGGTTTATCGTCTTTAGCAAAACGAACTTCGATCCCTTGGTTTGGCAGCATATGAGCAAATAGGGTGTAAGTACCACCGTAAAGCTGAGGTGTTGAAACAATGTTGTCACCGATTTGCGCCAACGTCTGAATCGCATAGTTGATCGCAGCACTGCCCGCACTTACCACTAAGCCTGCGATACCTCCTTCTAAGGCGGCCATGCGTTTTTCTAACACATCATTGGTTGGGTTCATTATGCGAGTGTAGATATTGCCTGGCACCGCAAGGTTGAAGAGGTCGGCGCCGTGTTGTGCGTCATCGAATTCGTACGCGACGGTTTGGTAGATTGGAGTGGCAACCGATTTGGTTGTTGGATCAGTGTCGTAACCGAAGTGAATCGAGAGTGTTTCGTCTTTCATGAGTCTTCCCTGAACTATTGAGCGATTTATGTACTCTCATATTGCCGATTTTTTTATAAAAGAAAAGTATGTTTAGTCACAGAGAGGCAATTGGAATTGTGTGCGGGACGATTCGTTTTTGGTTCGGAAGTGCAGGGTGTGATTGGTACTGAATTAGAAAAGCAAAAAGCCAGAGCAGCGTGAACTGTTCTGGCTTTTCTAATTTGGTGGCCCCTCCCAGATTTGAACTGGGGACCGAACGATTATGAGTCGTGCGCTCTAACCACTGAGCTAAGGGGCCGTAGGGCATAGATTATAGGGGAAGCATTCAGTGGTGTCTAGACACTATAAGGGGCAATTCCGCTTACATCTTAGCCACTTAAATCACACGGATAAAAAAAAGGTGAGCCAACGCTCACCTTTTCTTATTTATGCTTAAAAGCTAACCGCACTAAAGTGTGTGATTACTCGTCTAGGAAGCTACGCAGAGTTTCTGAGCGGCTTGGGTGACGAAGTTTACGCAGTGCTTTTGCTTCGATCTGACGGATACGTTCACGAGTTACGTCGAACTGCTTGCCCACTTCTTCAAGAGTGTGGTCAGTGTTCATGTCGATACCGAAACGCATACGCAGTACTTTAGCTTCACGAGGAGTTAGGCCAGCAAGAACGTCTTTAGTTGCACCGCGTAGGCTTGTTGCCGTTGCAGAGTCTAAAGGTAGTTCTAGCGTTGTATCCTCGATGAAATCACCTAGGTGCGAATCTTCGTCGTCACCGATTGGTGTCTCCATTGAGATTGGCTCTTTAGCGATTTTCAGTACTTTACGGATCTTGTCTTCAGGCATTTGCATGCGTTCAGCTAGCTCTTCCGGAAGTGGTTCACGACCCATCTCTTGTAGCATTTGACGAGAGATACGGTTTAGTTTGTTGATCGTTTCGATCATGTGAACCGGAATACGGATAGTACGAGCTTGGTCGGCAATCGAACGAGTGATTGCTTGACGGATCCACCAAGTAGCGTAAGTAGAGAACTTGTAACCACGACGGTATTCAAACTTATCTACCGCTTTCATCAGACCGATGTTACCTTCTTGGATTAGATCCAGGAATTGTAGACCACGGTTTGTGTACTTCTTAGCAATCGAGATTACTAGACGTAAGTTCGCTTCAACCATCTCTTTCTTCGCACGACGAGCTTTCGCTTCACCGATAGACATGCGACGGCTGATATCTTTGATGCTTTGAACAGTAAGAGACGTTTCACGTTCGATCATATCCAGCTTTTGGATAGAGCGACGGATGTCGTGCTCGTTACGTTTAATCTTTTCTGCGTATGGCTTGTCTGAAGCAAGAACTTCATCCAACCATGCTTCGCTAGATTCGTTGCCAGTAAATAGAGCAATGAAAGATTTCTTCGGCATTTTGCCGTACTCAACCGTTTGACGCATGATTAGGCGTTCTTGAGTACGTACACGATCCATAGAGTTACGCAGTTCGTTTACTAGGTAATCAAACTGTTTTGGTGTTAGACGGAACTCTTTGAATACGTCTTGCATCATTGTTGTTGCAAGCATTGCTTTCGGGCTTTCATGGCCGTACTCGTTGATCGCTAGCTGACGGTTCTGGTAGCTAGTACGAAGCGCTGTGAACTTCTCAAGAGCAAGCTCAGGATCGATACCTGTATCTTCTTCTTCCTCTTCCTCGTCGTCTTCAGCGTCTTCTTTGTCTTCGTCTTCCAGATCAGTTTCAGCAAGTTCTGAACCGATGTGAGTCGCCGTTGGCGCAGCTGTGCCATCGTCGTCAGGGTCAACAAAGCCATTGATTAGGTCTGTTAAGCGAATCTCTTCTGCTTGTACGCGGTCAAACTGTTCCAAGATGTATGGAATAGTGCCTGGGTACTCAGCAACCGATAGTTGAACTGTATTGATACCATCTTCAATACGTTTCGCAATGTCGATTTCGCCTTCACGAGTCAGTAGTTCAACCGTACCCATTTCACGCATGTACATACGAACTGGGTCAGTAGTACGGCCAATCTCGCTTTCTACGCTTGAAAGCGCAGCAGCTGCAGCTTCGGCTGCATCTTCATCTATATTGGCATCGTCATCATTAAGTGCTAGATCATCAGCATCAGGTGCAGTTTCAACTACCTTGATACCCATGTCGTTGATCATTTGAATGATGTCTTCTACCTGTTCAGAATCCACGATTTCTGCAGGTAGGTGGTCGTTTACTTCGGCGTAGGTCAGATAGCCTTGTTCCTTGCCTTTAATAACAAGTAATTTAAGCTGTGACTGCGGATTTTGATCCATAGATGATATCCAACTTCAGGTCTGGTGAAGGACGTTGCATTCTCAAATGCAAACCAATTATGTTAACAAATTTATTAAATGCTGACTAATCAAACAGGGTTACGCTTTTAGATCTAGCATTAAAGCTAGTAGCTCCCTTTTTTCTTCGGCTGATAAACCGACGCTTCTTGCTTTGGCCTGCAGGTTTTCAATTTGTTTTTCAACGCACTGGGCAAGTATATTGTCCAATGAGTCTAAAAATATGTCTTCTTGATTGTCTTCGTCGAGGGGGATTTCCCAGCTCGCGAGACGAGACAGAAGAGCCTCATGTTTATTGTGTCGCCAATGCTCTAATAATTGGCCTGTGTTGATATGGGGATGCGCATGGCATTTATCAAGTACTTCGACGAATAAACTTAGTCCAGGCAGCTGTAAGCCTTTGACAC
Organism: Vibrio sp. 10N.286.48.C11; assembly: GCF_041469805.1. NCBI lineage: Bacteria > Pseudomonadati > Pseudomonadota > Gammaproteobacteria > Vibrionales > Vibrionaceae > Vibrio > Vibrio sp. 10N.286.48.C11. Next base: position 106,296 of record NZ_JBFRLK010000010.1, read on the forward strand.
TTGATAAATCCGGTACCATATCAGCATAGCTCGGATTTTGGATAAGCAAAGCGATAACTTCACGCATTGGAGTGCGTTTCAGCTCTTTATGCGGTTGAGGTATCGGGTTCTGTGTATGAACACGCGCTCGCCTCAATTGGTTATCAAATCCAGTGCGCTCATCGAGCAATTTTTCGAGCAACTCTTGGAAGTAACTGTCAGGGATTTTGTTAATCAATGCGCTAGCGTGTGCGCGCAGTGCCGATTTCCCTTCGGTTGTTCCCAAGTTTAACTTGTGTATTTCTATCAGGTTATCGAACAAATAGGTCGAAAGCGGTGTCGCATTTTGAACAAGCTGTTCGAAAGCGGCTTTGCCGTGTTCTCTTATATAGCTGTCTGGGTCTTCACCGTCGGGCAAGAATAGAAACTTGAGTGTGTTACCGGTTTTCAGGTACTCAAGTGCGTTTTCTAGTGCGCGCCATGCGGCCTCTTTACCTGCTCGGTCACCATCGTAACAACAAACCACAGTGCTGGTTTGACGGAACAACATTTGAACATGGTCGCCGGTTGTCGAGGTGCCCAGTGATGCTACTGAGTAATCGACACCATATTGCGCGAGTGCCACGACATCCATGTAACCTTCAACCACAAGTATTTGCGGCGGTTCACGGTAGGCTTGCAGCACTTCATAAAGGCCGTAAAGCTCTTTACCTTTATGGAAGATAGGCGTTTCTGGTGAGTTGAGGTATTTTGGTGTGCCGTCTTCTAATACACGACCACCAAAACCAATCACACGGCCACGACGATCACGAATTGGGAACATTACGCGTCCACGGAATCGGTCGTATCGGTTACCTTTATCGTTCTCAATTAACATGCCGCCAGTTACGAGCATGTCTTGGGCTTCTTTCTGTTGGCCAAAGTTCTTACGAACTAAGTCCCACTCATCGGCCACATAACCAATGCCAAACTTCTGGACGATCTCGCCCGAAAGGCCACGATTCTTTAGGTAATCAATCGCAGGTTTGTTGGCTGATATTTTCAGTTGAGAGCGGTAAAAATTACTGATGCCGCCCATCAAATCGTAGAGGTTACGTTTTTGTTCGCTGTTGGCTCTTGGTGCTGTTGATATCTCGCCGCTACGTTGCTCTCTAGGAACATCGAGCCCTAAGAAAGAGGCTAGCTCTTCAATAGCTTCAACAAAATCGAGACGTTCGAACTCCATAATGAAGTCGATAGCATTACCGTGTACGCCACAACCAAAGCAGTGATAAAACTGTTTTTCTTGGCTTACGCTAAAAGAAGGGGTCTTTTCGTTGTGGAATGGGCAACAAGCACCATAGTTTTTGCCTTTTTTCTTAAGTTTCACGCGTGCGTCCACAATGTCGACAATGTCGAGACGCGCTAGGAGATCATCGATGAAACTACGCGGGATGTGTCCTGCCATAAAACCTTAGAAAAATGCACTAACTGAGAGTGTGGATAATAATAGTTTGAATAGGTTACAGATACAAACAAGCCGTGCGTTCCGAAGGATTGCACGGCTTGTTGCAATTTGATTTGGGATTAAGCGAGTTTAGAACGAACTAAACCACTAACTTTCCCCATATCTGCACGCCCTTGAATTTGTGGTTTCAAGATAGCCATTACTTTACCCATGTCTTGCATGCCCGCTGGTTGAGCTTCGGCGATTGCGCTATCAAGTAGTGCAATAACTTCTTCATCAGTTAGCGGTTGAGGCATAAAGCCTTCAAGTACCGTAATTTCTGCTTTTTCCACGTCAGCAAGATCTTGACGATTTGCTGATTCATATTGAGCAACAGAATCGCGACGTTGCTTAACCATTTTAACTAATACAGCAAGAATGTCGTCGTCGTTCAGAGTGATCCGTTCGTCAACTTCACGTTGCTTAATTGCTGAAAGAGCTAAGCGGATAGTGCCAAGGCGCGGTTTGTCCTTGGCTTTCATCGCTAATTTTTGCTCTTCTTTGAGTTGTTCAATAAGAGCCATAACTCAGTCCTTATGGATTAAGTTATTAGTACAGGCGAACGCGACGTGCGTTTTCGCGAGCTAGCTTCTTAGCGTGACGCTTTTGAGCTGCTGCTTTAGCGCGTTTGCGAACTGTAGTTGGCTTTTCGTAGTGCTCGCGACGGCGAACTTCAGAAAGGATACCTGCTTTTTCACAAGAGCGCTTGAAACGACGTAGTGCAACGTCGAACGGTTCGTTTTCACGTACTTTAACTATTGGCATATGCCTTTCACCTCAGGGGTTATTCATTATCGCTGGCTACTCAGTACCAAATCAGAGAAGTTACCCATCGAGCTAACTCTCTATTCGCGTTTGGCCATTAACCAGCTTGATCAAAAATGGTGCGGAATTTTAATCCGATCACAGTGGCTTTGTAAAGCACTTTGTCGATTATAGTCTGTACAATATTTGTTTGAAGAGCTTAGGCAGGGTAATATTGCGCTAATTTCCCATTTTAGACGAAAGCGTGCCGAGAAAATTATGCGCATTATTGGTATTGAAACCTCTTGTGATGAAACAGGAATCGCGATTTATGATGATGAGCAAGGGCTGCTTTCTCATCAATTATATAGCCAAGTAAAGCTGCACGCCGATTACGGTGGTGTGGTACCTGAGCTAGCTTCACGTGACCACGTGAAAAAAACAATTCCTCTTATTAAAGCGGCATTAGCTGAAGCGAACCTAACGTCGAAAGACATTGATGGTGTGGCTTACACGGCTGGCCCTGGTTTAGTGGGTGCACTGCTGGTTGGTGCAACGATTGGTCGCAGTATTGCTTATGCGTGGGGAGTGCCTGCAGTGCCTGTTCACCATATGGAAGGTCACCTTCTTGCGCCAATGCTAGAAGATAACCCACCACCATTCCCATTTGTGGCTCTGCTGGTTTCTGGCGGCCATACCATGATGGTAGAAGTGAAAGGTATTGGTGAATACCGAATCCTTGGTGAATCGATTGATGATGCAGCGGGTGAAGCGTTTGATAAAACCGCGAAACTGATGGGCTTAGATTACCCTGGTGGTCCACTGTTATCTCGTTTGGCGGAAAAAGGCACTCCGGGTCGTTTTAAGTTCCCGCGTCCAATGACCGATCGTCCGGGTCTAGATATGAGCTTTTCTGGTTTGAAGACGTTCGCAGCGAATACCATTCGCGATAACGATAATGATGACCAAACTCGCGCTGATATCGCTTATGCATTCCAAGAAGCTGTTTGTGCAACCTTAGTAATCAAGTGTAAGCGAGCCTTGGTTGAAACGGGCATGAAACGTATAGTGATTGCTGGCGGTGTAAGTGCCAACAAACAACTGCGTGTTGAGCTTGAAGCTCTTGCTAAGAAAGTCGGTGGTGAGGTGTACTACCCACGCACAGAATTCTGTACAGATAATGGTGCGATGATCGCTTATGCGGGCATGCAGCGCCTAAAGAATGGCGAAACGGCTGATTTGTCTGTTCATGCCACACCGCGTTGGCCTATTGACCAGCTAGAGCCAATTGCGTAATTGACTATAGTGTTTCGATAAACGGTCGCCTTGTGCGGCCGTTTTTATATCCTAGCTTACCGACTGTATGTCGATAAATAATTGCTGATAGAGATTAGGGAAGAAAATGAACAAGTTCACAGTAGACAATCAATCGATGGCGTACCTAGATGAAGGTCAAGGCCCTGTTGTTGTACTCGGCCACAGCTACCTTTGGGATAGTGCAATGTGGAAGCCGCAGATCGAAGCGTTAAAAACTCAGTATCGCTGTATTGTTCCAGAGCTTTGGTCTCATGGTGAATCTCAAGCAGCACCCACTTCGATGCGTAACTTGAAAGATTACGCTCAGCACGTTTTGGCTCTGCTTGATCATTTAGAGATCGAAGAATTCTCAGTGGTTGGCTTATCGGTTGGCGGTATGTGGGGGACTGAGTTAGCGGAACTTGCACCTGCACGTATTAAGTCTTTGGTTCTAATGGATACTTTTGTGGGTTTAGAACCAGAAGTTGCTCACGCAAAGTACTTCAGCATGTTAGATACCATCACTCAAACCAAGACGGTTCCTCAGCCAATTGTTGAAGCGGTTGTTCCACTGTTTTTCGCTAATGATACGCAAACCAACACGCCAGCTTTAGTTGAAGATTTTACTCAGCAGTTATCAGCTCTTGAGGGCGACAACGCTGAAGAAGTGGCACGAATTGGTCGAATGGTGTTTGGACGTCGCGATATGATTGAATCGGTAGAGAACTTTGCTCTGCCTGTTTTGATTGCTGTAGGACAAGAAGATAAACCACGTCCGGTACTTGAGTCATACCTAATGCACGATTGCATTACGGGCAGTGAATTAGTGGTGATTCCTGGCGCAGGTCATATTAGCTCGTTAGAGCAACCAGAGTTTGTGAACACAATGCTGAAGACGTTTTTAGATAAACATCTGCTATAAGCTTTAAATACTGAATATTATGGTTCGGCTTAGACGTGACAGTTTAAGCCGATTTTTTTTGTCCGAGTTTTGGTTCGCTGCCATCGAGTAGGCGGCGGATATTCTGGTGGTGACGTAACACGATCAAACAGCACAGCATGGCTACTGGCAATGTGTATTGAGGTTTGACTAACCAAGCGTAGAAAGGGGCAAGTAGCACAGTAACCAGTGCCGCTAAAGAAGAGTAACGAAACAAAAACGCGACCACTAACCAAGTCGCCATGATCATTCCGGTTAGATCGAATCCTATTGGGGCGATAGCGCCAAGTGCGGTTGCCACGCCTTTACCACCTTTGAAGTGGAAGAAGATCGGATACATATGGCCAAGACACGCCGCAATTGCCACAACCCCAAGAATGATTGGGTCGATCTTGAGGTAGTAGCCAAGCCAGACAGGGATAGTGCCTTTCAGCATGTCACACAAAAGGACGGCAGCTGCTGCGCCTTTACCGCCAACACGCAGGACATTGGTTGCTCCTGGGTTGTTAGAACCTACTGTTCGAGGATCTGGGAGCCTCAAAACTCGGCATATCAAGACCGCACTAGAGATTGAACCTAGTAAGTAGGCAGCAATGATCATGATAAGTGCCAATGGGGTCATGTCTGTCCTTTAACGGTTATACGCCTAACGATGGGAAAATAATGCTCAATCCAAGAGTAATTGATATCATATCTCGAATTACGCAAATAATACGTTTTTTTCCCCAATTTGGGTATCCGACCTCTAAAAGGACAAGTCATGGCACTGGATAAAGTTTTCATTGAGCAGCTAGAAGTAATTACAACGATCGGTGTTTACGATTGGGAGCAAGAGATCAAACAGAAACTGGTGCTTGATATTGAAATGGCTCATGACAACCGCCCAGCAGGCAAGAGTGATGATGTGGTTGATGCTTTGGATTATTCGAAAGTGAGCACTGCAGTACTTGAGCACATTGCAAATGGCCGTTTTCTACTCGTAGAACGTGTTGCTGAAGAAGTCGCAGAGCTTATTATGACTCAGTTCTCTGTGCCGTGGATTAAAATCCGATTGGCTAAACCTGGCGCAGTGCCACAAGCAAAAGCCGTTGGTGTGATCATCGAACGAGGTCAAGCATGACAGTAGCCTATGTTGGTGTTGGCACGAACATAGACCGCGACAAGCATGCAAGGGTGGCATGGACAGAGCTTCAATCGTTAGGGACTAACCTTAAATGCTCTAAAATCTATCACTGTGAGCCCGTCGGTTTTAATAGCCATCCGTTTTATAACTTTGTGATAGAGCTCGACACGTCACTCTCATTGACTGAATTTTCACAGCAGCTGCGTAAAATTGAGTTTAAATGGGGTCGCTCTCAAGATGCGCACAAACTACAAGATCGAAAACTCGATCTTGATATTGTGCTGTTTGGAGAGGAGGTTTCTGAGTGTGAACCAGAATTACCACGCAGTGATATCTACAAATATCCTTTTGTAACACAGCCGCTTTATGATCTTTGTCCTGCGCGAGTGATCCCGCAAGACGGAAGAACCGTCAGTGAAATATGGCAGAAGATGCAGCAATTAGACTCGCTCTCTGTCGTAGATATAAAACTATAATTTTTAAGGTAAGTAATGAGTTATTTTGAAGCGTTTATATTGGCGTTGGTGCAAGGCTTTACAGAGTTTTTACCTATTTCCAGTTCTGCACACCTAATCCTTCCTTCAGCTGTTTTAGGCTGGGAAGATCAAGGTTTGGCTTTTGATGTCGCTGTCCACGTTGGTACTTTGGCAGCTGTTGTTATCTATTTCCGTAAAGAAGTGGTCTCTCTGTTGAGCGCATTCTTTGGTTCAGTGTTTAAAGGCGATCGTAGTAAAGAAGCGAAGTTAGCGTGGATGATCATTCTCGCGACGATTCCTGCGTGTATCTTTGGCTTGTTGATGAAAGATATTGTTGAGCTTTACTTACGCAGTGCGTGGGTGATCGCGACGACAACGATTATCTTTGGTCTATTGCTATGGTGGGTGGACAAGAACTCAAGCCTGCGCGATGACGAATACCAAGCGGGTTGGAAAAAGGCGCTGTTTATTGGTCTTGCTCAAGCAATGGCGATCATTCCGGGCACGTCTCGTTCTGGCGCAACCATTACCGCGGCGCTTTACCTTGGTTTCACACGTGAAGCGGCGGCTCGATTCTCTTTCTTGATGTCTATCCCAATCATCACTCTGGCTGGTGGTTATTTAGGTCTTAAGTTGGTGACAAGCGGTGATCCAATCCATGTTGGCACTTTGCTAACGGGCGTTGCGGTGTCTTTCATCAGTGCTTACATCTGTATCCACTTTTTCTTGAAGCTTATCTCTCGTATGGGCATGACACCGTTCGTTATCTACCGCCTGATTCTAGGTTGTGGTCTATTTGCTTTCTTGATGATGCAGTAACAGACACAGGCAACGGTCTCGCTGTAAGAATTGAAACAAAAGGCCCGCTTAACTGCGGGCTTTTTATACGTTTTAGGTAGAGCGGCGACGATTAACTGCTAGCGAGTTCTGATAGGGCGTTTTCAATTGCGATGGCTCTGCGTTTCTCTTGTTCTTCTCGAATATCTTTACCTTTAAAGCCATCTGCAATGATCGCTTTTACTTCAACTTGAAGCGCCGCTTGATAGGCAGCTTCAAAACGAGCCTTTTGAGGGTAAGGCTGATCTTGTAACCCTTTTCGGCCTGCGTGGTCGGCCTGGCAGCAAAGTAGTATATCGTCGAGCCTATCTGGCTTACGCCAAACATCGAACTTGTTGAGAACCTTGAGAAAGGTGGTTGGTTTGAGCTCGCCTGCGCGGTGGATATTAGAATGTTGCTCGCACACTAACAACGCAAGGTCTCTGAACTCATTGGGCACTCTCACTCGCTCACACAGTTTCTTGATTATCTTAACACCTGTGTGGCAGTGCATTTTATGGCTTGGCCATTCAGCTTGTGGTGTGACGCCTTTACCTAAGTCATGCACTTGAGCTGCAAAGCGTACCGGTAGCGATGGGCTTAATAGTGCGGCTTGCTGAGCAACCATCAGAGTGTGAATACCCGTGTCGATTTCAGGGTGCCATTTTTCAGGTTGAGGGACGCCAAATAGAGCGTCAATCTCAGGTAATACGACTGCCAATGCACCACACTCTTTCAATACAGAGAGGAACACTTCAGGGTGCGGTGTACTAAGAGACTTATGCCACTCTTGCCAAACTCGCTCTGCAGTAAGGTGTGCCAGTTCACCAGATTGGACGATCTCACTCATCATATCCATGGTTTCAGGTGCAACCGTGAAGTTAAGATGGTGAAGCTTGGCGGCGAAGCGAGCCACACGCAGTACACGAAGAGGGTCTTCAACAAAAGCGTCTGAAACGTGTCTTAAGATACGATCCGAGAGATCTTTCTGGCCATGATAAGGATCGTGAAGTTGGCCTTTATCATCTTGAGCTATAGCGTTGATGGTCAGATCTCGACGCATCAGGTCTTCTTCCAAACTCACGTCTGGCGCGAAGTAACATTCGAAGCCTGTGTAACCAGAGCCTGATTTTCTCTCAGTGCGAGCCAGTGCGTGCTCTTCTTTGGTTTTTGGGTGCAAGAATACCGGGAAATCTTTTCCCACAGCAGTAAAGCCAAGGTTTTCCATCTCTTGAGGGGTACTCCCTACCACGACCCAATCTCTATCATAACTATCAATATTGAGCAGCTTATCGCGCACTGCTCCACCGACTAGATAGCGTTGTAGCCCGTTGTCTTTTGGTAGGCTATCGTAAATTTGCAACTTATCACCTCGAAATGTTTTATCACTGCTGGACTTTACTGCAAGCAATGGTACTTTCCATTAATCGTAATTATAGGGCAGCACATGTATAAGGAATATTTTGGCTTCGTTGAGATGCCATTTTCGATTGTACCAAATTCTCGCTACTTGTTTTTGAGTCAGCGCCATCAAGAAGCGATGCAGAACCTACAAGCCGGTTTAGGCGAGGGTGGGGGCTTTGCGATGCTTACTGGTGAAGTCGGTACAGGAAAAACAACGGTCGCCAAAGCGATGTTGTCATCACTCGATAATCAGACTCAAGCTGGCCTTATACTTAACCCTACGTTTTCCAATACGGATTTACTGGAAGCTATCTGTGATGAGTTTGAGGTCGAGTACCCGGAACAAGCATCGTTGAAACAGCTGAGTCAGGCCATTCATCACTTCCTGCTCGATAGTCATGCTGAAGGTATTCAAACCCTATTGGTGATCGATGAAGCCCAACACCTCGCTGCCGATGTGTTGGAGCAGTTACGCCTTCTAACAAACTTGGAAACCGACAATCGTAAGCTGTTAAAAGTACTGTTGGTCGGCCAGCCGGAATTACAACAGCACTTACAAACCACGCAGCTACGTCAGCTAGCACAGCGCATTACTGGTCGTTATCACTTACTGCCTCTTAATACCGAAGAAACGGGCAAGTACATCGCGTTTCGTTTGGAGACGGCGGGTGGCGAGCAGATGTTGTTTTCGAACCGTTCTATCAAGCTGATTGCTCAATATACGCATGGTATTCCAAGGCTCATTAACTTGGTGTGTGATAAAGCACTGCAGTTGGCTTTTCATGACGGTGAGCAGCTACCGAGCAATGAAACGGTTAACCGAGCGTGTCAGCAGGTTATGTCCTTTCAGGCCGATGTGTATCACGTCGAGAAGGCTCTAACTTCTCGTGTCGCGCCTAAGTTATTCCAATACGCAGGGATTGCGACGTTAAGCGTTGGTCTTGCAATAGCGACCTTTAACTTCGCTCCAAGCTATATCAATGCTTGGTTGCCTACGGATGCATCAAATGGAGCAAAGACGGAAGTGTCTGCACAGGCTCAGCGCTCTTTGGTGGCGAATGAACCTCAGTTGGTTGCTGAGCCAAAACCTTCCAAGTTTGCTTTGCCACAAGATATTCAACAGCACTTGATGCAGGGAACCAATCGTTCTCTCGCTATCAAGGACTTGTATACGCTCTGGGGGTATCAGTCTTCACTGCGTGATGGCTTGTGCTTAAGTGAGCCGCAAAGTGTCTTTGTGTGCGAGCAACAACAGTCAAATTTGGATACATTGTTAGAGCTTGGCGTACCCGTGGTCCTTAATCTGGATATCGATCAAGAACCAGTGTTTGCTGTGCTTTATGGTGCGTCTGAGGAGTCTGTCGAGCTCCTCGTTAACGAAAAGCTCTTGGTGATGCCGAAGCAATCCTTAGAGCAAATCTGGCAAGGCGATTACGTCGCTATTTGGAAGCAGCCGCTGCGAGAGACCCTTAAAGAGGGCTATCAAGGTGAAGCGGTTGCTTTGCTTGATCTACTGCTTTCTGAAGTATTAGGAGAGGTTGTTTCCGGTAATGATGTATTTGATTATGAGTTAAAAATGAAAATCGAAGCATTTCAAACGTGGCAAGGTATGTCTGTTGATGGCATTGCAGGTAAGCGCACCTTAGCAAGATTGCAGAGATTAGCTCAACTCGATTCGCCTAAGCTGATGTCACTAGAAGGGGGCGAAAGCTAATGTCACGTATTATGCACGAACTTAAACAGCCGTCTCACAAGCCATCTTCTATTAATCAGCACTCTCTTAGCAAACCAAGCTTCAAAGGCTACCAGAATCATCATGTTCCTAATTCTGCAAAAGGGATGAGCAACAAGCGAGGTTCATCGTTAGCGATGGGGCTACTCTTAATCTTGGTTCCTTCTTTGTTGGTGGGTGGCGTCTTGGCTTATCAATCGTATATCCAACAACAAGAAGCCGTGAACCAAGCTGCCAATGTCGCTCTGCCAGAATTTAAAACTGAATCAGACATTGAGCCTGAAATTGCGGATGCTGATATAGCAAGCATGGATGCCGTGTCTGAGGAAGAAGATGCCTTGTTCACCGTTCGCCCTGCACCGGCGAGCCAACCGTTGAAAGCATTGCCACGCCAAGAGATGTATGCACAGATTGATTCTGGCGCTAATCGTGCAAACACCGCTGGTGGCTCAGCAGTGATCTTCGCTAATGCTGATAACAACACTCAAATGACAGCCAGTTCTGAATCGTCATCCGTTCAGCCAGGCGCGAGTGATGAAACGACTGCTCTGCAATCAAGCACTGATCAGCAATCAAATAGTGACTTACAATCGGACAGTGATCTGCTGCAAGGGCTAGACCTCAGTGAGTTGCCACCTGATTTGGCATTGAAGCTTGAATCCATTATGGGGGAGCAACAAAGCACTCCTGAGCCGATGGACTCTAGACCCGCAGGGCAAAGAGGCTCTCAGGTTATTGAGTTGGAAACGCACACCAATAGCTTATCAGGAGTCCTTCCTAAGTTAGACCTACAAACTCATATGTACTCGAGCAGCGAGACCAAACGTTGGGTAAAAGTGAACGGCCAAGAAGTGGCGCAAGGAGATTGGATTGGACAAGACATTCAATTACTAGAGATTAAGCCACAATCAGTGATCATAGAGTTCAATCAACAGAAGATAGAAATCCCGGCTCTGTACGAGTGGAAAGGTTAGCGATTTCTATACGTATTTAGATAACAGACAAATAAAAAGGAGCACCTCGGTGCTCCTTTTTGATATTCGATACTGAATTTACTGTACCTGATACAAGCGTTAAGTCTACGCCCAACCGTTTGGTGATTTTCTGCGACGAGGCATGATGTGTGGCAGAACAAGGCCTAGAAGTAGACCAATACCCGCAACACCACCACCGTACATGAAGTACTTCAATAGTAGGTCGTCTTTTTGAGTGTCTAGCTTAGCGCGCAGTTCACGGTTCTCTGTTTGAGAACTCGTTAGCTGTTGGCTAATTTCACTGTAGTTCTGTTCTAGTTCAGCAATCTGCTTGTTACGAGAATCTAGAGAGCTTGCTAGGCCAGCTTTTTCGCTGTCAGCACTCTGACGAGCATTCGCTAGCTTGCCTTTAACTTCCGTCAGCTCTTTCTCTAGCTTAGGCATACGCAGTGCCATGCTTTCTTGAGTGCTTACAAACTTGCTTTCAACCCAACCTTTACGGCCACGGTTGTCTTGAATTTGGGTGTAACCCGTACTCTTGTTAGTTTGTAGGAATGTAATCTTTTCACCAGCATCAACACTACCGATGATACGGAATGTGTTGTTTGGGCCAGAATGCATATAAGTAAATAGTTTGTCAGCAATATAACGGTCTTGTGCAAAGGCAGCTGGAGCCGCAAGCATTGCGAACAAAACTAAGCTAATCAGTTTTTTCACAGTAAATCCCTTAACGATTCAAATTGGGTAGGCGTATGAGTCAGCCTCAATCAGCAAATAATATTTAGTTTCTTTATGCGGTGCAACAAAGAAGGGAGGCAAAGCCTCCCTTTCTGTGCGTTTGAGTCAATAATGACATGGCATTTACATATCGTTACTGAAGCTCACACTGTTCTGACGCTAGTATTCACTAACGCAGTCGCGATTACATAGTAAACGCAGCTTGAATTCCGTAGAAGAACACAACAGCAAGTAGAGCACCTGCAGGTAGTGTCACAATCCAAGAAGCCACGATATTACGTACAACGCCTAAGTTTAGTGCTGCGATACCACGAGCAAAACCAACACCTAAAACAGCACCAACGAGTGTTTGTGTAGTAGAGATTGGAAGGCCAGTACCTGAAGCTAGTACAACCGTACATGCAGTTGCAAGTTGTGCAGCAAAGCCACGGCTTGGTGTTAGTTCTGTAATACCAGTACCAACGGTTGCCATTACTTTATGACCCATTGTTGCAAGACCAACAACGATACCGAATCCACCTAGAGGAAGAATCCACCATGCGATAGTACTCTTACCTGTGATTTCACCCATGTGCTCAACGGTTGATACAACAGCAGACAGTGGACCAATCGCGTTCGCAACGTCGTTTGAACCGTGTGCAAATGCCATCGCACAAGCTGTGATAACCATGAGTACAGAGAAGATGCCTTCAACACCTGCAAAGCCGTGGTCTTCTTCGCGGTTAGCGAATTTCTTCTGGATGTATAGGTAACCGCCGATCATTACAAGCGCAGAAACGCCAGCAGCCCAAACCCATGCTTCAGTGTTGCTTAGGTGAAGACCAACGTGCTTAAGGCCTTTCTTGATGGTTACAAGTGCAATTACCATTGTTGTAATGAACATGTATACCGGTACAAAGCGTTTCGCGTTAAATAGCGGGTTCTCTGTATCAAAAATCAGTCGTTGAGCACTTACAAATATGACGTAAGCGAAGAAGCCGGAAATAACGGGTGTGATAATCCAACTACCCACAATACCTTGAACACTGTTCCAGTCTACAGCTTCAGTACCTACAGAAATACACGCAAAACCGATGATTGCACCGATGATTGAGTGAGTCGTAGAAACCGGCCAGCCCATGTAAGAAGCGAGAAGTAGCCATGTACCAGCAGCAAGAAGTGCTGACATCATGCCGTACACAAGTACATCTGGTTGATGAGCGAATAGAGACGTTTCGATAACACCTTTACGGATCGTGTCTGTTACTTCGCCGCCCGCAAGGTAAGCACCTGCGAATTCAAAGATCATTGCGATAATGATCGCTTGTTTAACGGTTAAAGCTTTAGAGCCTACTGAGGTGCCCATTGCGTTCGCAACGTCATTTGCACCAATACCAATAGCCATCAAGAAACCGAAAGCTGCTGCAACAATAATCAGGACAGTGCCGTAGTTAGCAAGGATATCCATCGTAATACCTAGTTGTTTGATAACAAGCGGAACAAATTTAGACGCAAAAAACCGCTCAGCGAGAGGAATACTCAGCGCATAAGTGGTTTGTTCAAAAAATGCTCTTTGTTATATGGTTAACGTATGATTTAAGATCGAGAAAGCATTACTTCAAGACGAGCGCCTACACGCTGTGCTTGATCTGCAATACCACCAACCCATTCAAGAATTTTGTATAAGAACATGATATCAACTGGATTCAGATCGCCTTCAATTGCCATTAGTTGTTGGCGTAGTTCGATCTGCATCGCATCCGTGTCATCTTCAATTACATCTAATTGATGAATCATTTCGGCAACGAGTGTTACTTCACGGCCTTTAAAGCCAGTCTCAAGTAATTCGTCTAATTCATTGATTACGTTTTGTGCTTGATTCGCTGCATCTAGACAACGTTTAACGTAAGCGATGAAGTTTTCTTGCATAGGAGCAGGAATGACAAGTTGACGACCATATACACGGCCAGCAATGTCTTTCGCTAGGTTTGCGAGTTTGTCTTGTTGCGTTAATAGCTCCAACATATCGGTGCGATCAACTGGCATAAACAAACCACGAGGAAGTTTAAGGCGAATTTCACGTTTTAGTACGTCAGCTTCTTTCTCAAGGTGAGAAATTTGAGCTCGAATTTCTGATGCTTTTTCCCAGTCACCTTTTGAAGAAACTTCAAAGAAATTAACTAGGTGAGAACAACATTCGTTCACGCATACTACGTGACGCTGCAAAGGTTTAATTGGGGACTTTGCAAATAACCCCATAATTGTATTTACTGGCATGGTCATCCAACCTAATAAATAATAACCTTAAAACAACATACACCATATTCATGGTGAAATGTTAAGCGATGGCTACAAAGTCGCGCATGTTAACCTAATCAATCTCTCATTAAAACTGTTTTAGATCATCATAAGGGCGATATTTCTGACTTGCCGACTTTTCAAATTGGCAATATCCTGTCCCTATCTTCACAGAAAGGTATAACTATGGAAACCGAGATAGAACTGAAGTTTTTTGTTTCTCCTGAATTTTCAGAGACTTTACGCAATAAAATTGCTGAAACTAAAGTACTTCAGCACAGTTGTCGTGAGCTAGGTAACATCTACTTTGACACCGCTGACAACTGGCTACGTAAGCACGATACAGGCTTACGCATTCGACGCTTTGATGACGTATTTGTACAAACTGTAAAGACTGCTGGTCGTGTGGTTGCTGGCCTGCATCAAAGGCCTGAATACAATGCAGAACACGACAGCAACGAACCTAAGCTAGCCCTGCACCCAGAGGATATCTGGCCAACAGGTAAAGACATCGAAACGTTGCAAGCTGAGCTGACTCCTCTGTTCTCTACCAACTTCACGCGTGAGCAGTGGTTGATTGGTATGCCTGATGGTAGCCAAGTCGAGGTCGCATTCGATCAAGGCTTTGTTGAATCAGGCGACCTGCAAGAACCGATTTGCGAAGTCGAATTGGAACTTAAATCCGGTCAAACGGATGCGCTATTTACATTGTCTCGCCAATTCTGCGAACAAGGTGGCATGCGTTTGGGTAACCTAAGTAAAGCAGCTAAGGGTTACCGTCTTGCTCAAGGTTATCAAGGAGATGAAGTTACTCCTTTGACCTTAGTTGATACTGACAAAAGTGATACCGTTGAATCGTGTTTTATTCAATCTTTAGAGCATGCTCTCGCTCATTGGCATTATCACGAGCAGATTTTCACAGAGCGTCAATCGATTGAAGCTTTGCATGAGATCAGTCACTCGCTGAGTTTTATTCGCCAAACTTTCACTATCTATGGCGGCATTGTCCCTAGACGAGCAAGTGCTATTTTACGTCAAGAGTTGAAGTGGCTTGAGCAAGAGCTCGACTGGCTGAAAAGCTATGATCACTTCGAAGACTTGCTGGAAGATAAAGGCCATGTACTACGTAAACTCGATGCGCGTAAGTTCTTAGTCGCTGAGCTTAAAGAGATGCAAGAGCAACTGCCAGATCGTGAAGATCTGCTTACCTTGCTGAGCTCTGCTCGTTACACCGGTTTATTGTTAGATTTGAGCCGTTGGATCTTGTCTCGTGGCTGGCAGCCTTTCTTAGATGAGAAAGCGCGTGAGCAAATGGGTCGTGGTATCGAATGGTTTTCCGTGCAGCAACTCGATCGCACATGGGCCGATTTGATGGAAGCTTTCCCGCCAGAGCGAGTGATGACCAGCCAAGCGTATATTGAGCAGCAATACCGTTTGATGCGAAACCTATATTCTGGTGTTGGTTTCGCGAGTTTGTATGATGACGCTGAGCGAAACAGTTTCCGTTTACCTTGGGCCGATATGGTGCAAGGCATTGATGACTTGCTGGCACTTAAAACATTAGAGCCTTTGACTGAGAAGCTGGAAGGCGATGAGAAGCTTCAGCTAGAGCGTTGGTTAGCTCGTCAAGAAGTGTCCATTCTGCATGCGATGGAACAGACACGCCAAATCAGTGTTGAGGTTGAGCCATACTGGCAAGACTAAACTCGATACCTGTATCAATAGAAGTATGAATTTGAAAATAGGGCTCCGGCCCTATTTTTTTGTTTGTTGCTCAAGTTTTTCGAGTCGCTCTAAGATTTTCTGTTGCTGCTCGATGATCTTCTCAAGGTGTTTCTCTTTGTTTTCCGCTCGTTGATTCTCATGATGAGTTGGGGAGGTGATCAAAGAAGTAATCAAGCCTGAAATCATACCAAACACACCGACACCACAGATGATCACCATTGAAGCCACTAACTGACCGGAAGTTGTCACTGGGTAATGGTCGCCATAACCCACAGTACTGATGGTCACAAACGCCCACCATAAAGCATCATGACCTGTAGTGATGTTGGCGTTCGGATCTTTGTGTTCCAATAGCAGGATCGTGCCAGCACCGATAGTCAGTAAGATCACCAAAAGCAGAATGATGGAAGCGAAAGTGGTCTCTTTCCTATTACGAAATAACTCTCTGAAAATACGTTTACTTGAACGCAGAACTAAGATGACTCGCAGAATTTGAAAAATACGGGCGAAACGAAGAGGCTCGATCATTGGGATACTTGCTAAGAAATCGATCCAGTGTACTTTTAGAAATTCTTTTTTGTTTTGTGATCTAAATAGATCAATTGTGAGCTGAAAAAGAAAAACACTACAGATTATAAAATCGAGGCCGATAAGGACTTGTTTCGATTCTTTATCGATCGGTACGAACAATAAGCCTGAGATCACAAATAACGCTAAGAAAGAGAGAATCAGTGACAATAAGCTCATCGGCTTGGTGGCGTCTTTGGTATTATTCAACATTCATACGAGGCTCAAAATAAATCGCGAACTTTGACTGACATAGCCACCTCGCGGATATAGAAGCCATCAATATATAAGAATTAATGGAGAACTGACAATGACTAAACTGTCATTCAAGCCGTGGGAAAGGGTAATCTCTGACGTTCGTCTCGTTCCAAAAATGGTCATGTTGATGATATTCAGCACTATCTTGATCATTTCGAAGCAGCTATGGGACGCAAGTACGTTTTACGATTCATTGCTTGCTGTAACGAACAATGCGCAAGTCGCACAACAGCATTACGAGACTTACCTAGTTCAAGTGGCTTGGCAAACAGCCTTGATGATCATTGTGTTTGTGGTTCTTCTGTTAGCAGCGGCGCGCGTTATGCTGCGCCAGACTCAATACCTTAATGACGCCATTAAAACCATGGCCGACAAGAACTTTTCAGTGCCGATTCAAATGGACTGTAAAGATGAATACGGCGATGTGGCACGCGAACTTGAAAAAACTCGCGTCCAACTGAACGACATGATCAAAACTCAGGTGGCCTCTTCTGATGAGCTGTTTGCTCTGACGGAAGTGATGACCATCAGCATGTCTGAAACCAAAGAGTCAGCTCAAGAAGAGTTCAACGAGATCGATCAACTGGCAACAGCAATGAGTGAGATGACGTCGACGGTGCAAACTGTCGCTGAGCATGCACAAAGCGCTTCGTCATTGACTGAACAGGCATCAGGCCAAGCTCTTACTGGTCAGAAGTTCGTTCAAGGATCAGTGTCTAAGATGAGTGAGCTATCTTCAGATATCGCAGCATCTGCAGCAGCGGTAAACCAAGTAGAAGAACGCGTTGACTCAATTGGCAGTGTGGTTGGTACTATCCAAGGCATTTCAGAACAGACAAACCTACTAGCATTGAACGCTGCAATTGAAGCGGCACGTGCCGGTGAAGCGGGTCGTGGTTTTGCGGTTGTTGCTGATGAGGTTCGTAACCTTGCACAGCGCACTCAGCAAGCGACGGTAGAGATTCAAGACATGATCAGTCATCTACAAAGCAGCGCTAACTCTGCGGTAGAACTGATGGAGAAGAGTGTTGTTGAAGCGGCTGAAGGTGTTGATCTGGTGACTAACGCGGGAAGTGAGCTTGACGGCATTGTAAGCCAAGTCAATCAAATCAATGATATGAACTTCCAGATCGCGACCGCTGCAGGCCAACAGAGCAGTGTTGCTGAAGAGATGAGCGTCAACCTGACCAATGTACGCGAGCTTGTTGAAGCTTCAGTTGTGGTGGTTGGTGAACTGCTCGAGACCTCTCAGCTTATGGAAAGTAACGCGCAAGAACTCGACGGTAAGATTAAGCAATTTAAGGTTTAGTCCTCAGCACCCAATCTTCATCCGTCAAAGGCTAATTCCCAGAGACTGTTTCTCGGTTGTAAGCTCAACCAGATAAGTTAATCGATAAAACGCCCACATTGCTAATGTGGGCGTTTTTTATTGGCGTAACTTTGGTATAACTTATCTTTAGTTATGAAAACTCGTTATTGAAGAACTGAATCGATAAACCGATTGTTCGGCGCGCAGCTTATACAAGGAAGAAACATGCCATTGCCTTCTCAACTCATCACTCACTCCCAGCCTGCTTTTGAGCAATTATTAGAGCATCAAAGTGAAGCCATCAATACTTGGTCTGAGCCACTGACTGAAGATCTTAAACGTGTACTCGGTTTAAGCTGTTTTATTGGTGATTGCCTGCAGCGTGATACGGTTTTATGTGGTGACTTACCTAATATGTTGGCATGCGAAGAACGCGCTGAAGGATACCGAGAACGCTTGGCTGAATTACTTTCTAGTTGCACCGATGAAATGAGCGGTCAGCGCGTGCTGCGTCAATTCCGAAATCGAGAAATGACCTACATTGCTTGGCGTGATTTTATGGGTTCGTGGGAGCTAGAGCAGAGCCTAAATCATCTATCGATGTTAGCTGAGGCGATGATCTTCGAAACCTACCAATGGCAGTACGATATTTGTTGTAAAGAGTGGGGCACACCTTGTAATGAACAAGGCGAAGCACAGCCGATGTTGATCATTGGTATGGGCAAGCTAGGGGGCGGTGAGCTTAACTTCTCTTCCGATATCGATCTGATCTTCACCTACCCAGAGAATGGTGAAACCCAAGGTGCAAGACGCAGCATTGCCAATGCGCAGTTCTTTACACGTCTCGGGCAACGTATTATTAAGGCGCTTGATCAGCAAACCTTCGATGGATTCTGTTATCGAGTAGACATGCGCCTGCGTCCATTCGGTGAGAGTGGTCCACTGGTCATGAGTTACGCTGCGCTAGAAGATTACTATCAAGAACAAGGTCGCGATTGGGAACGCTACGCTATGGTGAAAGCACGGGTGATGGGCAGCGAAATGTACCCTGAATACCAAGAGCTTCGCCAAATGTTGCGTCCATTTGTGTTCCGTCGTTATATCGATTTCAGTGCGATTCAATCTCTGCGCCGTATGAAATCAATGATCAGCAGCGAAGTACGCCGCCGTGGCCTTTCAAACAATATCAAGCTTGGTTCTGGTGGTATTCGCGAAGTTGAGTTTATAGCCCAAGTCTTCCAATTGATTCGTGGTGGACGCGAACCAAGCCTTCGTGGCCGAGGATTATTAGAAACCTTGAGTGCGATTGAGTCACTTAACCTTCTGGAAGCTCAAGAGGTGGGACATTTACGTGAAGCTTACCTGTTTTTACGCCGCCTAGAAAACCTATTACAAGCGATGGCCGATAAGCAAACTCAAACCCTACCCGATGGTGAATTCGAACAGTTACAGCTAGCCGTCGCCATGCAGTTTTCCGATTGGGATAGCTTGATTGTGGCAACTCGCGCCCATATGGCGAATGTACATACCGTGTTCGAAGACCTAATTGGCGTTGATGAAGATGACGCTAATCCGATCGCGAGCCACTTTAGCGAGTTGTGGGATATGGCCCATAAACCCGATGTAATTGAGCACGTGTTGGAACACGACATTGCGGTCGCGAGCCCGCCTGATGCGGCGAAAACGATCATTCAGTTTAAAGCCGATTTGGCTAAAAAGACTCTTGGCCCTCGTGGGCGGGAAGTCCTCAATCGACTGATGCCGAAAGTGTTTCAAGCGCTGTACACCGCTAAGGATGCCGAGTTTGGTTTGTCGCGAGTACTGCATCTGCTGCATAAAATCGTTACGCGTACCACTTACCTTGAACTACTAGATGAACACCCTGCCGCGTTGACTCAGCTAGTTCGCCTGTGTACGGCAAGCCCGATGATTTCGGAGCAGTTGGGTCGTTATCCAATTCTGTTAGATGAACTTATCGACCCTCAGCAACTCTACAATCCAGTGCCTTTAGAGTCTTACAAGACCGAACTGCGTGATTACCTTGCTCGTATTCCTGAAGATGATATGGAGCAACAGATGGAAGGCCTGCGTCAGTTTAAGCAGACCTGTATCTTGAGAATTGCAGCTGCGGATATTGCGGGTGCTCTACCTGTCATGAAGGTCAGTGATCATTTGACCTATTTAGCCGAAGCCATTGTTGAGGCGGGGGTCAATCAAGCTTGGTTACAAGTATCGGCCAAGTTTGGTGAACCGACCCATGTCAAAGACCGCGAAGGCCGCGGTTTTGCTGTTGTTGGTTATGGCAAAGTCGGCGGCTGGGAGCTTGGCTATAACTCCGATCTCGATATCGTGTTCATGCACGACTGCCCGGTACACATCTACACTGACGGTAAGAAAGAGATCGATGGACGCCAATTTTATCTGAGATTAGCGCAGCGTATTATTCATATTTTCTCGATGAGAACTGCTTCTGGCATTCTGTACGAAGTCGACACTCGTTTACGCCCTTCTGGTGCATCTGGCCTATTGGTGAGTCCAACCGATGCCTTTGACGAGTATCAGCACAATGACGCGTGGACATGGGAGCACCAAGCCTTGACTCGCGCTCGTATGATTTATGGCGATGAGTTATTGGCTTCGGCATTTAACAAAACGCGTCATGAGGTTTTGTGCTTGGAGCGTGATGAGGCAACACTCAAAAAGTCCGTTGTGGATATGCGTGAAAAAATGCGCGGCCATTTAGGCGGTAAAAAAGTCGATAGATTCATGCTCAAACAAGATACGGGTGGTATTACCGATATTGAATTCTTGGCGCAATATTTAGTGCTTCGATACAGCAATGAGGAGCCAAAGCTTACTCGTTGGTGTGACAATGTACGAATCTTCGAAAGCTTGTTGTCACAAGGGATTATGGATGAGCAGCAAGGGGTGGCGTTAACTCATGCTTATACAACGTTAAGAGATGAAATCCACCACCGTAATCTACTCAATCTTGATGCGGATGTGGCGATTGAAAAGTTTGAAATGGAAAGAGAACATGTTGTTCAAGCATGGAAGCAGTGGATGGAAGCATAACCCAGTCACACAGTAGTGACGGATGTACCTATCTTGATAGGCTTTTACTCATTTATCTATAGTTTAGCCTCTGTAATCAGTGTGCTAGACTCTAGCCAGATTCGATTTTTGGAGATCCATAATGAAACCAATTCTACCTGACTACAGCCAATCAGGCGTTCTTGTTGTCGGTGACGTCATGCTTGACCGTTACTGGTATGGCCCAACTGGCCGTATTTCACCAGAAGCACCTGTGCCCGTTGTAAAAGTAGAAAATAACGAAGAGCGTCCTGGTGGTGCAGCCAACGTAGCAATGAATATTGCTTCTCTTGGTGGTCATGCTCATATCGTTGGTTTGACCGGTAAAGATGAGCCTGCTGAGGTGTTAAAAAATACCTTAGGCGCACTAAAGGTTAAATGTGATTTCGTTGAGTTAGAAGATTACCCAACCATTACTAAACTGCGAGTGATGAGCCGTGGTCAGCAGCTAATTCGCCTTGATTTTGAAGATAAATTTGAGAATACGGATCCTGAGCTGGTTTTATCTCGTATGGAGCAAGCGCTTCCAAATGTGCGCTCGGTAATTCTATCTGATTACGCAAAAGGTGCGTTGGAGCACGTGCAGAGCTTTATCCAAAAAGCGCGCGCAGCAAAAGTTCCTGTGTTTATCGACCCGAAAGGCGCAGACTTTGAACGCTACCGTGGAGCAACGTTGCTTACACCAAACATGGCTGAGTTCGAGTTGGTGGCTGGCAAAGTAAAATCTGAAGAAGAAATGATCGAAAAAGGACTCGCACTGATCGAAGAGTTTGATTTTGAAGCATTGCTAGTGACTCGTAGTGAACATGGTATGACACTACTTCGCAAAGGTTTAGAACCATTCCATTTGCCGACTCAAGCGAAAGAAGTGTATGACGTGACGGGTGCAGGCGATACGGTTATCTCGGTACTGGCGGCTTCTGTTGCTGCTGGCAAGCCACTGGACGAGGCGTGTGCACTGGCGAACGCTGCTGCAGGTGTGGTAGTGGGTAAGCTTGGTACATCTACTCTATCTACGATTGAGCTAGCGGAAGCGATTCACGGTAGTCAAGACACAGACTACGGTGTTATCTCTGAAGCGGCACTGGTTGAAGCGGTGAAGCGTGCTCGTGCGAAAGGCGAGAAGGTGGTGATGACCAATGGCTGCTTTGATATTTTGCATGCTGGTCATGTTTCTTACATGAATCACGCGGCTGAGCTGGGTGATCGTTTGATCGTTGCGGTGAATACTGACGAATCAGTGAAACGCTTGAAAGGTCCAGGTCGCCCTGTGAACCCAACTGATCGTCGTATGGCGGTATTGGCTGGCTTAGGTGCAGTTGATTGGGTTGTCCCATTCTCTGAAGATACACCTCAACGTTTAATCTCTGAGGTATTGCCAAGTATTCTTGTGAAAGGTGGTGATTACAAACCTGAAGATATCGCTGGTGGTGCGGAAGTGATTGCTGCTGGTGGTGAAGTTAAAGTACTTAACTTTGAAGATGGTTGCTCTACGACTGAAATCATTAAAGCGATTAAAGGTGGTCGAGGCTAACTCTTAGCCTTCCCGTTTTCTAGTCTCAAGGCTTAACTTTGAGCTAGGTTGAGAATTAGCTTTCAATAGATAATAAAAATGCCGCTCAATGAGCGGCATTTTTGTAGGGGTAACTTAAGTAATTAATAATTACTTACTTGCTACTTTTAGACCTGCGTTTACATCAACAATGTCTTGTTCGCTTAGCGTACCAACTGCTTGACGAAGCTGAAGTACACTTAGGATGTAGTTGTAACGAGCATCTGAAAGGTTTTTGTTCGCATCATATAGACGACGAGTCGAATCTAGTACGTCAACGATAGTACGAGTACCTACATCAAAACCAGCTTCTGTTGCTTCTAGAGCAGACTGAGCAGAAACTACAGACTGTTCGTAAGCGCGTAGAGCACCGATCGAAGCGCTGATGTTGTTGTTGAATGCACGTACGTCTTTTACAACGCTACGGTAAGTTGCTTCTAGATCTTCACTTGCTGCAACGTAGTTGTATTCAGCCTGTTTAGTCAATGAAGTTGTGTTACCACCTGTGTATAGAGGTACAACTAAGTTCAAACCAATGTTTAGGTTGTCTTGGTCGTAATCTTGGGTGCTGTTTGATTGATCTGAAACAGCGTAGCTACCATCTAGGGTTAAGCTTGGTAGGTGACCAGAGCTTGCTAGAGAGATGTTGTCTTTTGCTACGTCTTGAGAGATACGTGCAGCCAATAAGCTAAGGTTCTTTTGTTCTGCTTGTTCAACAAGTGCAACTGCAGACTCTGAAGATTTGCTTGCTGAGAAACGATCAGTATCTAGGATGCTTAGGTTAGAGTGTTCCTGACCTGTAATCTCACGAAGACCTTCGTAGCTATTCGTTAGGTCGTTCTCTGCAAGAACTTCATCAGCCAAAACACCATCGTACTGAGCTTGCGCATCATGTACATCGGTGATTGCTGAAAGACCTACTTCAAAACGTTGCTTAGTTTGTTCTAGTTGACGAGCAACCGCTGCTTTCTCTGCACGAACAAATTCTAGGTTATCTTGAGCGCGAAGCACTTCGAAGTATGCTGTCGCAACACGAAGGATCAAGGCTTGTTGTTCTGCCGCGTAAGCTGAATCAGATTGACGAGCGGTTTTCTCTGCCGTATCTAGTGTGATCCATGAAGAACGCTGGTAAAGCTCTTGGCTGAAGCCGATAGCAGCTCCCCAAGTGTTGTTATCAATGCTTGAATTACCAACACCTGATGTATCTCGATCACCACGATTAATGTCGTAGTTTGCTGTTAGGTTGATTTGCGGTAACAAAGAGCTACGACTTGACGTTACTGCTTCAAAAGCGGCATCGCGCTGCGCTGCTGAACGAAGAAGTTGTGGATCGTTCTGTTTTGCTTGGTCGTAAACTTCAGCTAGCGTATCAGCAAAAGCTGACGAACTCAGGCTGCCAATTGCTGCACTGATAAATAGTGGAAGCAGTTTTTTCATTTTCCTATTCCTGCCTTTTATGGAATTTTCTTTAGAAGAGTTTAACCCAGTTTGGTGGTAATTTACTCGAAACTTTGCACTTTTTTACAGTTAACTGTCCACTTGTGCAATATTTATTTTTTAAAGCTTAACTTTAATTATAAATTTTATATAAAAAGTTGAACCTTATCCTTGGTAGTTAACTCGGACAATGAGTAAACTATAAAGATCACTTAGTGAGGTACCAAATGCAACAGTATGACAATCAACGACATGAGTTTACTCCGCAAGATGTGGAAATAGTCTCAAAAGAGACGCTGTTTCGTGGTTTTTTCAAAATGGTCAAGTACACATTTAAACATAGACTATTTGAGGGCGGCTGG
The DNA here is from genome assembly GCF_041469805.1 of Vibrio sp. 10N.286.48.C11. Classification (NCBI taxonomy): domain Bacteria; kingdom Pseudomonadati; phylum Pseudomonadota; class Gammaproteobacteria; order Vibrionales; family Vibrionaceae; genus Vibrio; species Vibrio sp. 10N.286.48.C11. The sequence goes on from NZ_JBFRLK010000010.1 coordinate 130,584, forward strand.
AGCCAACCAATAGAGCGTGAGATGTTTGAGCGTGGTCATGCTGCCGCTTTGTTACCTTACGATCCTATCCGTGATGAAGTTGTGATCGTGGAGCAGATCCGTGTCGGAGCCCTAGAGCATGAGAACCCATGGCAATACGAAATTGTTGCTGGGATCATTGATACGGACGAATCGCCACAAGACGTCGCTCGTCGTGAAGCAATGGAAGAAGCCGGAGTCGAAGTCGGATCTGTATTGCCTATTACTTCGTATTATCCTTCATCTGGTGGTTGCTCTGAAAAGCTCGACGTCTTTGTTGGCTGTGTTGATGCAACGACAGCCAAAGGGGTACACGGATTGGACTACGAAGGTGAAGACATTCGTGTACAAGTGATGAGTCGCGAAGCGGCTTATCAGTTGGTAAAAGATGGTGTATTTGAAAATGGAGCCACGATCATTGCGCTACAGTGGCTACAATTGAACTACCAAGAATTACAGTCAGAGTGGATAGATTAACGTCATGCCAAATATCGCGGTCAAAAAACCGTATCATGTTGATCTTGCTGAATTGATGCGAGTTTACGAGACTAACTATGCCAAACTGAACGCTTTGTTACCGGTTGGGCATGAGGTTGGTGACGTTCGCTGTTACCAAGCCGTTAATATGGTGTATCAATTGACAGTGAATGAGGTCACAAAATACACCACATTAATAGATATATGTCAGAGTGATGCGATGCCAGTGTTTCCTTTGCCAAAAATGTCTGTCAGGCTATATCACGACGCTCGAGTTGCAGAAGTGTGCGCTAGCGGGGATTTTTCGCGAGTCAAAGCGAAATATGACTACCCCAACACTAAGCTTCTGCAAAAGGACGAGAAATTTCAATTGAATAAATTTCTTGGGGAATGGTTAACGTTTTGTTTAAAAACGGGTATCAGCCGAACCCCAATTGCCTTTTAATTGAGCCTATTTATCAACACTTTTAAAGTCTAAACAGTAACGTATCTGGATTTGTTATTTTGGAATTATCACACACTTCAAAATTTGATGAGAGCACTATTAAGCTTGTGCAGCTAACGGACACGCATTTATTTGCGCCGAGCAATGGCAGCTTATTAAGCATCAACACTCAAGATAGCTTTCGTGCTGTAGTCGATGGCATTGTTAGTCAGGGCTTTGACTATCAAGCGATTTTAGCAACCGGTGATATATCTCAAGATCACAGTGCTGAGTCGTACCAGAAATTTGAGTCAGGGATTCAGCCTTTGGAAAAGCCATGCTATTGGCTGCCAGGGAACCATGACTTTAAGCCTAATATGGGCAGTGTTTTACCATCACCACAAATACAGTGTGTTGAGCATGTCTTGCTAGGCGATAACTGGCAGATGGTGATGCTAGACTCGCAGGTGGTTGGTGTGCCTCATGGTCGCCTCAGCGATCAACAGCTTGACCTATTAGAACAGAAGCTGACGGAGTTCCCTGAACGTAATACCTTGGTTCTATTGCACCACCATCCATTGTTGGTTGGCAGCGCATGGTTAGATCAACATAACCTAAAAGACGCCGATCAATTTTGGGATGTGGTTCAACAGCACACCAATGTTAAAGCCGTACTGTGTGGTCACGTTCATCAAGACATGAACCGAGATCATCATGGTGTACAAGTCATGGCAACACCGTCGACTTGTGTGCAATTCAAACCTAACTCAGATGACTTCGCGGTTGATACTTTGTCTCCGGGCTGGAGAGAGATTGAATTACATCAAGACGGTACCGTTAGCACGCAAGTTCGTCGTCTGCCTCATGGGCAGTTCTTGCCTGATTTTAAGGCTGCTGGTTACTAATGAAGGCGGTTATTGATGCTAGGCTCTAATCAACAAGCTAATAAGCCATCGCTGCTTCTCTATATTCACGGATTTAACAGCTCATCACGTTCTCATAAAGCGAATGTGATGGCAGATTACTGTGCGGAGCATCGCGCTGATATTAAAGTCGTAACCCCTCAACTGCCGAGTTTCCCTCAACAAGCGGCACTTCATTTACAGCAGCTGGTGGAGCAATACAAAGAGCAATATCAAATAGCGTTGGTCGGTAGCTCGCTGGGTGGCTATCTTTCAACATGGCTGAATAGCCACTATGGTTTTAAAGCGGTGGTTGTAAACCCAGCAGTGAAGCCGTATGAGCTTCTTGCTGACTATTTAGGTGAACAAGTAAACCCATACACAGATGAACGATATGTACTGGAAACAAAACATATTGATGAACTGAAGGCGTTAGAGGTTTCGGCTATCGCTAAGCCGAGCGACTTCTGGTTACTTCAGCAAACGGAAGACGAAGTTCTGGATTACCGACAAGCGGTAGAGAAGTACCAAGGTGCAACACAGACAGTAGAAGAGGGCGGGGATCATAGCTTTGTTGATTTTGAACGCTACCCACAACAAATCATCACCTTTCTAAATCTTTAATCTGTTCCACCAACCAAGTGATTTTCTCTTGTTTGCCTGTTATTTCATCTATCAATGGTGAAATATCATAGTTTGATGTCTTAGTTTTTGAACTAGCTTGACATCATTACTCAGCTTCCAGACTATATTCCCCAATACTTCGCTCGTTCGCTCTACTATGACGGTTCATAGTAATGATTCTGCTTTAGTGAAACTGGAGCCAGCGAACTGACGCAAACTTTTTGAGTAAACTCCGTATTATGACTGAACAATATAATGCAAAAGACCTCGAGGTACTTGAAGGTCTCGACCCTGTGCGACACCGCCCGGGAATGTATACCGAGACAGAAAGACCTAACCACCTTGCCCAAGAAGTCATTGATAACTCGGTCGATGAAGCACTAGCGGGACACGCTAAGAAGATCAAAGTGGTACTTCATGCAGACCAATCGTTAGAAGTTACCGATGACGGCCGTGGTATGCCTGTCGATATCCACCCTGAAAAAGGGATCTCAGGTGTTGAGCTGATTTTAACTAAGCTCCACTCTGGCGGTAAATTCTCGAATAACAACTATAAGTTCTCTGGTGGTCTGCACGGTGTAGGTATCTCGGTTGTAAACGCGCTGTCAAAACGTGTTGAAGTGACCGTACGCCGAGAAGGTCAGGTTCACGAGATCGCACTTGAAGGCGGTCATGCAGTAACAGAGCTTACTGTGACGGGCACTTGTGGTCATCGTAACAGTGGTACATCAGTACATTTCTGGCCTGATCCTAAGTACTTCGATAGCCCTAAATTCTCGACACTTCGTCTGATTAACAACCTACGTGCAAAAGCAGTGCTTTGCCCAGGTTTAGAAATTACCTTTATCGACAAAGTCGGTGGTGAAGAGCATAAATGGTTCTATGAAGATGGTCTAAAAGACTACCTTGCCGAAGGCGTGAAAGGTTACACCTTGCTGCCTGAAGAGCCGTATGTTGGCGAATTCGTTGCTGAAACAGAAATGGCAAACTGGGCGATCATCTGGCAGCCAGAAGGCGGCGACATGATCACCGAAAGTTACGTGAACTTAGTACCGACTAAACAAGGTGGTACACACGTAAACGGTCTTCGCCAAGGTCTTCTTGATGCAATGCGTGAGTTCTGTGAATTCCGTAATTTGCTGCCGCGTGGCGTTAAGCTAACGGGCGACGACATCTTCGATCGCTGTTCGTACGTACTGTCGGTGAAGATGCAAGATCCGCAGTTTGCTGGTCAAACAAAAGAGCGCTTGTCTTCACGTCAAACTGCTGCGTTTGTGTCTGGTGTGGTAAAAGATGCGTTTAGCCTGTGGTTGAACGAAAAGCCACAACTGGCAGAACAGCTAGCAGAAGCTTGTATTGCGAATGCCCACCGCCGTATGCGCGCAAGCAAAAAGGTTGTGCGTAAGAAAATCGCTTCAGGCCCAGCACTGCCGGGTAAGCTAACTGACTGTTCAGTTCAAGACTTAAGCCGTACCGAAATCTTCTTCGTGGAAGGGGACTCGGCGGGTGGTTCTGCTAAACAAGCACGTGATCGTGAGTTCCAAGCAGTTATGCCACTTCGCGGTAAGATCCTAAATACATGGGAAGTGTCAGCAGACCAAGTATTGGCTTCGCAAGAAGTGCACGACATCTCGGTGGCTCTAGGCATCGACCCGGACAACAATGATTTATCCGGCCTGCGTTACGGTAAGATCTGTATCCTTGCCGATGCGGACTCGGATGGTCTTCATATCGCGACACTGCTGTGTGCTTTGTTTACTCGCCATTTCCATGCATTAGTTGAAGCGGGTCATATCTATGTGGCAATGCCTCCTCTGTATCGTATCGATTGCGGTAAAGAAGTGTTCTACGCACTTGATGACGCAGAGAAAGACGGTGTGCTTGAGCGACTATCGCAGAAGAAAGCCAAGATAAACGTGCAACGATTCAAAGGTCTGGGTGAAATGAACCCACTTCAGTTGCGTGAAACCACCATGGATCCAAACACTCGTCGCCTTGTGCAGTTAACGATTGATGACAGCGAAGCAACCAACGAGATGATGGACATGCTGCTTGGTAAGAAACGTGCAGATGATCGCCGTACATGGCTACAGACTAACGGTGATATGGCCGAGGTATAATGGATGTCTAACGAAATTACATATGATGGCGTTGAACAGCTGCCAATGCGCAAGTTCACCGAAGATGCCTACTTAAATTACTCAATGTACGTGATCATGGATCGTGCATTGCCGTATATCGGTGATGGCTTGAAGCCAGTACAGCGTCGTATTATCTACGCGATGTCTGAGCTAGGCTTATCGGCTGCATCGAAATACAAAAAATCAGCACGTACCGTTGGTGACGTATTAGGTAAGTATCACCCACATGGAGACTCTGCTTGTTACGAAGCGATGGTATTGATGGCGCAGCCTTTCTCTTACCGCTACCCATTGGTAGATGGTCAAGGTAACTGGGGTGCTCCTGATGATCCGAAATCGTTCGCTGCGATGCGTTATACCGAAGCCAAATTATCTAAGTTTGCTGAGGTTCTTCTAGGTGAACTAGGTCAAGGCACTGTTGACTGGCAACCAAACTTTGATGGCACGATGAAAGAGCCTCAAATGTTGCCTGCTCGCCTACCTCACATCCTACTTAACGGTATTACAGGTATCGCGGTAGGTATGGCGACCGATATTCCACCACACAACGTGCGTGAAGTCGCCAATGCAGCCATTCACCTAATTGATACGCCTAAGTCTGAGCTTTCAGACGTGATGGGTTTCATTCAAGGTCCAGATTACCCGACTGAAGCTGAGATTATCTCCCCGAAATCGGACATCGAAAAGATCTACCGTACTGGACGTGGCAGCATCAAGATGCGCGCGGTTTGGCACAAGGAAGGCTCTGATATTGTTATCACGGCTTTACCTCATCAAGTGTCAGGTGCGAAGTTACTTGAGCAAATCGCTAACCAGATGCGCGCTAAGAAGCTGCCAATGGTTGACGACTTGCGAGATGAATCGGATCACGAGAACCCAACGCGTATCGTTGTCGTTCCTCGTTCGAATCGTATCGACTGTGACCAATTGATGAGTCACCTGTTCGCGTCGACGGATCTAGAGAAAAACTTCCGCGTTAACTTGAACATGATTGGTTTAGATAATCGTCCTCAAGTTAAAGGCTTAGTTCAAATCCTGAAAGAGTGGATCGAGTTCCGTCGCACAACGGTTCGCCGTCGTTTGCAGTACCGTTTAGATAAAGTACTGGCACGCTTGCACATCTTAGAAGGTTTGCTTGCTGCTTATCTTAATATCGATGAAGTGATTGAGATCATTCGTACAGAAGACGAACCATGTCCTGTCCTAATGAGCCGTTTCAACATTTCTGAAATTCAAGCCAATGCGATTCTTGATATTAAACTTCGTAACTTAGCTAAGTTAGAAGAGTTTAAAATCCGAGCAGAGCAAGAAGAGCTTGAAGCTGAACGTGAAAAGCTTGAAAAGCTACTCGGTTCAGAGCGTCGCTTGAATACGCTGATCAAGAAAGAAATCCAAGCAGATGCGGATAAATATGGCGATGATCGTCGTTCACCTCTGATTGAGCGTGCTGAAGCAAAAGCGCTAACAGAGCGCGACTTAGTGCCAAGCGAACCAATCACGGTTGTGTTGTCTGAGAAAGGTTGGATTCGTCATGCTAAAGGGCATGAAGTGGACGCTGAAGGCTTGAACTACAAATCGGGTGATAAATTCTTAGCGAGTGCTAAGGGTAAGAGTAACCAACAAGCGGTGTTCCTCGGCAGTGATGGTCGAAGCTACTCCCTTGAGTCACATTCATTACCGTCGGCGCGAAGCCAAGGTGAGCCAATTACAGGCCGCTTGAACGTCAGCCCAGGTACTTCTATTCGCCAAGTGGTGATGGGAGAGAATGAACAATTATGGTTAGTCGGTTCTGATGCAGGCTATGGTTTTGTTTGTAAGGGTAGCGATCTGCTGTCCAAGAACAAGAGCGGTAAAGCCTTGGTTAACTTGCCACAAGCTTCTGAAGTGATGATGCCAAGCCCTATTGCTGACTTGGACAGTAATCAGATTCTGGCGATTACTAACCAAGGTCGTATGTTGTTGTTCCCGATTAAAGATCTCCCTCAGCTGAGCAAAGGTAAAGGCAACAAGATCATCAACATCCCTTCTGCGAAAGCAAAAGAGCGTGAAGAGTTTGTCTCACATCTTATGGCTATCCCAGAGAATGCGACGCTGACTATCTACGCCGGTAAACGTAAGCTTGGTTTGAAACCTGCGGATCTTGAAAACTTCCGTGGTGAACGTGGTCGTCGTGGTGGTCTACTGCCTAGAGGACTACAGCGAGTGACTCGCATCGATATCGAAGAGCAAAGTGAATCGTAGAGATACTTGAAACAATCTTTAGATAAAAGAAAACCGTAAACGCCCCATGAACCT